>JAKSQG010000137.1 GCA_024404275.1 Clostridia bacterium
TCAAACAGGTCGGCACCGCGGCCAATCTCTTCATCGGGAGTGAAGCCGATCCTTACCTTGCCGTGGGGGATGGAGGGATCGTGCAGCAGACGCTCGGCGACGGTCATGATTTCGGCTACGCCCGCCTTGTCATCAGCGCCCAGCACGGTCGTGCCGTCGGAGACGACCAGACGTTTGCCTTTGAGGGCATCCAGCTCGGGGAAATCCTTCACGCAGGTATAAATGCCTTTTTCGGCGTTGAGAAGAATGTCGCCGCCTTCGTAATCAAAGGCACGGGGATGGAATTCGCTGCCGTCGCCTGCCTGCACGGTATCCATATGGGCGATGAGACCGATAACAGGCTGTGCTTCGGTGTTTGCGGGGATGGTGCCGTACACATAGCCGTGTTCATCCACGCGGGCATCGGCGATGCCAAGCTCCGTCAGCTCTTTAACAAGCATGTGCGCCAACACAAACTGGCGTTCACTGGAGGGGCAGGTGTCGCTGTTTTCGTCACTGATGGTGTTAACGGCGGTGTAGCGCAAAAAACGCTTTTCCACAGATTCCATGGTCATTCTCCTTTATCAGTCGTATCTTTGGTACGGACAAGGTCCTTGATGACTTCGCCGGCGATGATGAGCCCCATCACGGATGGGACAAAGGACACGCTGCCGGGCGCGGCGCGGCGGTTGGGGTTCTCGGCGTGGCATTCCGCTGCTTCGTTTTCGTCTGCGGGGGAGAGTGGCGGCTCATCGGACCAAACCACCTTCAGATGGTTGATGCCGCGCTTTTTCAATTGAACGCGCATCACCTTGGCGAGCGGGCACACGCTGGTCTTGCTGATATCGGAAACCTGCAGTCGCGTGGGGTCCAGCTTGTTGCCGGCGCCGAGGGCGGTGATGAGGGGGATGCCGAGGGCTTTTGCACGGACCGCCAGCTCCAGCTTGGCGGAGACGGTATCGATGGCATCCACGATGTAATCACACCCGGAAAGGTCAACGGTCTCCGCGGTCTCGGGGGTGTAAAACAGACGGTGCTTGACAATCACGATATCGGGATTGATGTCCTTGAGGTGTTCCTCCATCACATCCACCTTGACGCGGCCGACGGTGGAGTGCAGGGCGATGATCTGACGGTTGATATTGGTCAGGCTGACAGTGTCGTTATCAAACAGCTCCAGCTGTCCGACGCCGGCACGGGCAAGTGCTTCGGCGGTAAAGCCGCCCACGCCGCCGATACCGAAAACGGCAACGCGTGCTCTTTGGAGGCGGTTGACGCCATCACGGCCCAGCAGCAGGGCGGTTCTGGAAAACTGATCCATTATTCCTCCTCGGGCTCGGGGGCCAGCACCACACGCACTTTTTCTACACGCATGCGGCGGGCTTCCAGCACGGTCACGGTATAGCGGTCATCGGTGAAGCTGTCACCCGTGCGGGGGAAACGGTCCAGCCGCTCCGTGACCCAGCCGGCGATGGTATTGTATTCCGATTCAAACTCCGGCGGTTCATATTCAAACAGGTCGAACAGGTCTTCAATGTTAGCACTGCCTACAGCGATGGCGGTGCTGTCATCCAGGCGGATGATCTCGTCTTCCTCGGCATCGCGTTCATCGTAGATCTCGCCGACGATCTCTTCCATGATGTCTTCCATGGTGAGCAGACCCAGCGTTCCGCCGTATTCATCCACCACGATGGCACACTGGGTGTGCTTGCCGCGGAATTCGCGGATGATGGAGGAGATCATGCGCGTTTTGTGCACGAAGAGCGGCGGCATCATCAGGTCATGCAGATCGGGCTTTTCACCGCTCGCCAGCGCTTTGATCAGCTTTTTTGTGGACAGGATGCCGATAATATTATCGATGGTGTCCTGATAGACGGGCACGCGGGTATACTGCAGCAGTTCGTTGGTCAGTTCGGGCAGACCGTCATCGATGTCGAGCGCCATCATGTCTACGCGGGGCGTCAATATCTCCATGGCCATGGTATCGGTGATCTCAATGGCACCGCGGATGATCTCGCCTTCTTCTTCGGTGAAAACGCCTTCGTCTTCAATGTTGTCCACCAGCACTTCAAGCTCTTCGGTGGTTACTTCGGGCTCTTCTTCGGGCGTCCAAAGGGGAGAAAGGAGGCTGACCAGCTTTTCCACCAGCCATACGATAGGCTTGAAGATGGTCATGACCGTTTTGACGGGATAGGCAAACAGACGGGCACAGGCGTCGGGCAGACCGGCAGCGATGATCTTGGGCAGCGTTTCGCCAAAGAGGAGCAGCAGCAGCGTCATCACCACGGTGGCAATGGCGGCGCCGTCCGGCAGATGCAGCGCCACGGCAAACAGCATGGTGGCGGCAGAAGAGGAAGCGATGTTGACCAGATCGTTGCCGAGCAGCACGGCGGAAATGGAACGCACATAGTGATCGGCAATGTACTGTTCCAGTTTGGCGACGCGGCTGCCCTCTTCGGCGGCTTTGTCGATGCGGTAGCGGTTGGCTTTGGCAAAGCTGATCTCACTGGCGGAGAAGAAGGCAGAGCAGACCAACAGAACGGCAATGAGCAGGCACAGAAGGAATACGGTCATTGTACGGCCTCCTTCCGTGTGTCGGCATTGCTGTCATCCTCATCGTAAATCTCACCGACGATCTCTTCCAGAATATCCTCCATGGTCAGCATGCCCACGGTGTGCCCATCCTCATCCTGCACGATGGCAATGTGGGAACGGCGGCGGGACATGCCCTCAAACACCTGGGAGATGAGCATATCGGGCTTGACGATGTAGGTGCGGTACAGGTTTTCGCGCAGCTTGAAGCTGCTGTCATTGAGCAGGCGCCACAGGCAGCGCACCGAACGGATAAAGCCGACAATGTGATCCATGTTGCCGACATAAACGGGGATGCGGCTGTATTTTTCGTCAATCAGCATGCGGCGCAGGGAATCATTATCGATGTCCAGCGGAATGCACACCATCTTTTCCAATGGCAGCATGACCTCGGAGGCACGGATATCGCCGAAATCGATGGCGGATTTGATAATGTCGCTCTCTTCGTGGTCAATGACGCCGTCCTCTGCCGCATCGGTAACGATGGAGGCAAGCTCATCTTCAGACACGCTCGGCTGTGCCGCCGTGTGGCGGGATAGAATGCTGCGGGCCAGATTGCCCAGACCACTCAGCACCATGGACAGGGGATAGAGCACGATCATCATGCCATGAAGCACTGCCGATACACGCAGCAGATAGGCATCCGCATTGGCACGGGCAAAGTTTTTCGGTATGGTTTCACAGCACAAAAAGACCGCCAATGTGGTTAGAATGGTGGCCACAACAGAGCCCGCGTCGCCCATGAGGCTGACAGCCAGCATGGTGGCAACGGAGGCCGAAAGTGTATAGGTGATGTTAATGGCAATCAGCAAGGTGACGACCGCACGGTCAAAGTGATCCAGAATGTTCAGGACCCTTTCCGCGGAGGCATCTCCATCGTCTGCCAGCACCTGAATGCGGACACGGTTGCAGTAGGACAGGGCTGTTTCGGAGCCGGCAAAAAAGCCGCCGCACAGCAGCAGAGCGAGGAGAAAAAGACTTCGGGGGACTATATCGTCCATGAAAACTGTTCACTTTCCTTTGCTGATAAGATAAAATCACTGTTATTTTACCATATTATCGGCAAAAACGCAACAATCAAATGAGAGACAGGCAAAAGCGGGGATCGTTTGCCACAGAAAAACGCCCCGGCACGGCTGCAGGAGCGTTTGATGATGAAGGGCCATACAGGGCCATGCAAGGCCATGTGGAAAAACGGCTTCTGTGATAAAATGCCCTTACTCGGCGTTCTTTTCGTCTGTCAGAATTCGGCTGAGGAATTCGCGGGTACGCGGCTGCTTGGGGGCGGTGAAGATCTGGGCAGGGCTGCCTTCCTCGGCGATGACGCCGTTATCCATGAAGATGACGTGGCTGCTGACATCGCGGGCGAAGGCCATCTCGTGGGTAACGACCAGCATGGTCATACCGTCATCGGCCAGACCGCGCATGACGGTGAGGACCTCGCCGACCATCTCGGGGTCAAGGGCGGAGGTGGGCTCGTCGAACA
>JAKSQG010000138.1 GCA_024404275.1 Clostridia bacterium
GGCCGTCAAGTTGCAATCGATACCAAACTATGCTATACTGTACGCGATAAAATGCAGGAGGTTTCGGCATGACGGCAACGGAAGCGGTGCTGCGCGCAAGGGCACTGATTGAAAACGTCACCCCGCTCAAAAGCGATTGCGGCCGCATCTGCGGTGCCGCCTGCTGCGCGCCCGATGAGGACGGTCAGGGCGGCATGCTGCTTTTTCCCGGGGAGGAAACACTGTACAGCGTTTTGCCGGAAGGCTTTTCCCTGAAGGAAGATCACAGCGTTCTGCCCGGCATGACGCTGCTGACCTGCTCCGGTCAGTGCGACCGCACCAATCGCCCCCTCGCCTGCCGCCTTTTTCCGCTGACGCCTGTCCTCAAGGAAGACGGCCGCATCGCCCTGCGCATGGACCCAAGGGCCTTCTCCTGCTGTCCGCTGGCCGAAAACGGCCCCCGGGCACTGGACCCCGCCTTCATCGACGCCGCCCGCGAGGCTGCGCGGGAGCTGTGCCAATCGGACGAAAACAAAGCCTACCTGACTGCCCTGATACCCTATTTTGAATCGTTACGCCGTGAACTGGGGGATTGAATTTCCATGGCCTGGCACCGCACCGAATGTCAAAAAGAGCTGCACATGAGCGACGGCCCCGGCGGCATCCTGCTGATGGACAACGCCGCCGCTGTTTCGCTGACCCCGTGGAAGGGGCAGGCGCAGTGCGTATATATCGATCCCCCTTTCTTTACCGGGGAGGAATTCCATTTCCGCATGCGCTGCGGCCGCGAGGGCTGGGAAAAAGGCAGCCCCGTGCTGACGCTGCCCGCCTTCGGCGATTTTCACGGCAGCAGCCGGGAGGATTTTTTAACGCTCCTGCGTGCCCTGCTGGAGCAGGCCAAACTGCTTCTCAGCGATACCGGCGCACTGTTTTTGCATCTCGACAGCCGCATGAACGCCTACGCGCGCCTGCTGTGCGACGAAATCTTCGGCGAAAAGAACTTTATCAACGAGATCATCTGGGCGTACCAGTCCGGCGGCCGCAGCAAAAAGCATTTCAGCCGCAAGCATGATGTCATCCTGTTCTACGCCAAATCCCGCAACCTGTTTTTTGATATCACCCGCGTGCCCATCCCCCGCGGCGAAAACCGCGAGAACCACATGAAGCGCTCGGTGGACGAAAACGGCCGTGCCTGCCGCACCATCCGCGTGGGCGGCAAGGTCTACACCTATTACGATGACGAGCCCGTTTATCCCGACGATGTGTGGATGGATGTCAGCCACCTGCAGCAGAAGGACCCCCAGCGCACCGGCTACGACACACAAAAGCCCCGCGCGCTGCTGGACCGCATCATCCGCTGCTGCACGCGCCCCGGCGACCTCGTGGCCGACCTGTGCTGCGGCTCGGGCACCACGCTCATCGCCGCGCACGAAAACGGCTGCCGCTATCTGGGCATTGACTGCGGGGAAGCCGCCATCTCGGTCAGCCGCAAGCGCCTGCTCGGCACTGGGCTGGCGCTGCGGGCACCCCTTTCCGACCGGCCCGAAAAAATGGAGGCCTCGGTGCTGCCCGGCATCGGCTATTACAGCATCACCCTGACCGATTACCTGCCCGGAGCGGAGGATCGTGCGCTCATCGACAAGCTGCTGCCCGGCGGGCTCAAGCACCCGCTTGACGCGGTGGACCAGTGGTCCGCCGGCTACCTCAGGGACGGTGTTTTTCAGGTCTACACCTCCGCCGCGCGCCTCAAGCAGACGCCATAGCTTCAGACAACGATCAGCCTGCCCATTCTGCGCGGGGAGCCCGTCATCATGACGGTGGATATTTTAGGCCGCCGCACCCTGTGGATGCAGGACGAAAGTGGAGTTTGATACACCTATTATTTCTTGTTTTTCGTTTTTTGTGGGGATTTATTCCCAACTTTGGCAGGAATTTGCCGCACTGTGTCGAATAACAGTGTCAGCATTCCGTTATTAAAGGAGATTTATTGAGTCATGTCATCCGTTGAAGACATCGGCATCGATCTGGGTACTTCCTCGCTGATCATCTACGCCTGCGGCGACGGCATCAAGCTGCGCGAGGCGTCGGTCGTCATCAAAGAGCCCGAGGCGCCCGCCTCCCGGTGCATCCGTTACTGGGGCCGCGACGCCTACCGCATGATCGGCCGTGTACCCTCCCACCTGGTGGCGGTGCGTCCGCTGCGTGAGGGTGTGGTCAGCGATATCCAGGCTGCCAAGGATCTGCTCAGCTATTTTGTGCAGCAGACGGTGGGCAAGCACTGGTTCAAGCGCCCGAACGCCGTTATTTCCATGCCCAGCGGCATCAACGAAGAAGAACGCCGCCACATCGCCGCCATCCTGTACGATTCGGGCTGCAAGCGTGTGCAGCCGCTCGATCGTCCCTTGGCCGCCGCCCTCGGCGCGGGCATTGATGTCCGTTCGGTCAGCGGCTCCATGGTGGTGGATATCGGCGCCGGCATGACCGACATTGCCGTGCTTTCCAACGATCACATCACCGTCAGCGATAATCCCAAGCTGGGCGGTGATCAGTTTGACGAGGCCATCATCCGCTATCTGCGCCGCAAGCACAATTTCCTCATCGGCGAGCTTTCCGCCGAAAAGCTCAAGATGGATATCGGCTCCGCCATTCCCCTGCGCGAAACGCTGTATGCCGACGTGGCCGGCCGCAGCCTCATCAGCGGTCTGCCCAAATCCCTGCGGGTCTCCTCGGACGAGGTTTTTGAGGCCATGGACGAGCCGCTTACCGACCTGATCGAAAAGATCCGCGGCGTGCTGGAGCGCACCCCGGCGGCGCTGGGCAACGACATTTTTGACAAGAGCGGCATCACCCTCACCGGCGGCGGCGCCATGCTGTACGGCCTGTCCGACGCCATTGCCGCCTCCCTCAAGGTCAAGTGCACCGTGGCCGCCAACCCGCATGACTGCGTGGCCATGGGCTGCGCCGCCACCATGGAAAACCCGCGGGAGTTTGGCCGTTATCTGGCCACCAACCGTTTCCGCCCCTGACCCGGTCTTTTTTCAGAGCAGCTTCGGCTGCTCTTTTTACTTGTTAACAAAATGTGAACAGTTTTACACCTTTGCAACAAAAAAACCTCCGCCCGCGTTATATGGGTGGAGGTGATCCCAATGCTTCAAACTTGCAGGATCAAAAACAACGCCGTCCGGCTCGATCCCGTCAGACGATGCGTATCCCTTTCCGGTCAGGAAGTGCAGCTGACCAACCAGGAATATTTGCTTTTTGAAGAGCTTTTCAGGCACAGCGCCCTGAAGGGCAGCCCCGCGCTCAGCCGCAAGGAGCTGCTTCTGACCGCATGGGGCAGTTGTCAGGAATACGAGACCCGTACCATTGATGTGCACGTGCGCCGTCTGCGCATGAAGCTGGGCAGTGATATCATTCAGACGGTCTACCGCCGCGGCTACCGCATCAACCCCGCCGTGCTGCACTGATCATGCTCTTTCCAGCAATTCAAACCCGACAAACAGGTGATACCATCCCGTAAACCTGCGCATCATGCCCTCATATTCCGCTTTGGTCGGCGCTTCCCCCACGCCCATGGCGTCAAAGGTCACGCCGCCCTCCCGCAGCTGCACGGGCAGGTCATGCAATCCCTGCCTCAGATAAAAGCCGTGCCGCCGGATGCGCTCTTCCATGTTGTCAGCGCCTTCCTCGGTCAGGCTTTCCAACGCCAGAAAGAATTTCTTTCCGGCGTATTTTTTTATCAGCTCCCGCACAGTAAAGCCGCCGTGACCCTTGCCGCGGCAATCCCGATGCATAGCTAAAAAGAACAGATACACCGCCGTATCGCTGAGGATCACCTCGGCAAAGCCCATGAGCTTTCCCGCGTCGTACACGCCCCACAGCTCTGCCATGCCGGTGCCGAGCTTGCGTGTCAGCACCCGGAACGGCGGGCGCTCGACCTTCGGGAAGGCCTCCAGAAAGATGTCCCGTACCGTTTTCAGGTCCGCGTCACCCTTGCTCATCTGTCTCAGTTCCATTGCTTTCGCCTCCGCTTCGATGATACCAAACGGCGAGGGTTTTGTCAAAG
>JAKSQG010000139.1 GCA_024404275.1 Clostridia bacterium
ACCATCGCGCAGCGGGGCGGAATGTAGACCTCCATCTGCCCGCCGATGACGGGATGCTCCGCGGTAAAGCTGATGCGGTCCTGCCCGCTGAACTCCTTTTTATCACTGGAGAACACGGCGTAATAGCTGCCGTCTTCCACACCGCTGAAGCGGAAATGCTGCTCCGCGCGCATCACGTGGAAATTGAACACATAAATGAATCCGCCGCGCTCAAAGGCAAACAGCTTACGGTCGTTATCGACGACGAGGCAGCGCGTCTGCTTGCCCAGCACGCGTCCGCGGCGCGTAAAGCTGATCATCGCCTTGTCAAACGCCAGCAGGTCGCGGTACTTGAGGTCGGGGTTCTGCATCAGTGACCACTGACGGCGCGCGTACAGATAGCTCCAGCCGTTGCCCTCCCGCGGGAAATCGATCCATTCGGGATGCCCGAACTCATTGCCCATAAAGCACAGATAGCCATCCGCCGCCAGCGACAGCGTCACAAAGCGGATCAGCTTGTGCATGTCCATGGCGATGTCCACCGTGAGCGGGTGGTCATCCTTCATCATGCCGGTGTACATCTGGGCGCGCGCCAGACGGAAAATGAGCGTCATATCGCCCACCAGCGCCTGATCGTGGCTTTCGCAGTAGCCGATGTTCTTTTCCTGCGGGCGGCGGCAGGTCAGCTCGTACCAGAGCTTGCCCATATCCCACTCATCGCAGCCGTGCTCCTTGAGCAGACGGATCCACACATCGGGCACGCCCATGGCCAGGCGGTAATCAAAGCCCATGCCGGCTTTCTTGGTGGGCAGGCACATGCCGGGCATGCCGCTCATCTCCTCCGCCACGGTGATGGCGGCGGGGTTGACCTCGTGGATCAGATCGTTGGCCAGCGCCAGATAGGTCAGGGCGTCCACATTGGTGTTGTAGGAGAAATAGTGGTCATAGCTGACAAAGTTCTCGCCCAGACCGTGGTTTTCGTAGATCATGGAGGTGACGCCGTCAAAGCGGAAGCCGTCAAAGTGGAACTCCTCCTGCCAGTACTTGAGGTTGGACAAAAGGAAGTGCAGCACCTCGTCGCGTCCGTAATCGAACACTTTGGTGCCCCACGCGGGATGGCTGCCGCGGTCGCCGGGGCAGAAGTACTGATACGGCGTGCCGTCCTGCAGCCACAGGCTTTCGCCCAGGTTCTGGCAGCTGTGGGCGTGCACCACATCCAGCAGCACACGAAGCCCCAGGGAGTGCGCCTTGTCAATCAGGTATTTCAGGTCCTCGGGCGTGCCGAAGCGGTGCGTCGGGGCAAAAAAGCTGGACACCTGATAGCCGAAGGAGGCGTAGTACGGGTGCTCCGCAATGGCCATCAGCTGTACCGTGTTGTAGCCCAGCGAGGCAATGTAGGGCAGGTTGAAATCGGCAAACTGCCGATAGGTGCCAATGCCCTGCTCCTCCTGCGCCATGCCCACGTGCGCCTCGTAAATGAGCGGGCGGGTGCGCAGCGGCGCGCCGTAGTGCTTCTGGTCGTGCCACTCAAATGGCTCCTCGGGCATCCAGATGATGCCGCACAGGCGCTTGAGGTTTTCATCAAACTCACAGCGGCGGATGTAGGCGGGAATGCGCTCAAACCTTTCGCCGTTCTTTTGCACCAGCAGCTTGACATGCTGACCGTGCTGCAGCTCACCGGGCGCAAAATGCCTTTCCCACACGCCGCCGCAGGAAAGGCGCGTCAGCGGATGGCTTTCGCCGTTCCAGCCGTTGAAATCGCCGATGAGCCACACGGCCTCGGCTTCAGGCAGCCATTCACGGAAGACCCAGCCGTCCTTGTCCTTCTGAAAACCGAAGTAGTGGTGTCCGTTGGCAAACTCGCTGAGCGTGATGCCGTTCAGGAGGCGTTTTTCCACCTCGTTGCGGCGGCGCAGGCGCAGCAAAAGATCGGGCTTGAAGCAGCTCAGATCGGGGTCGACCTTCAATATGGCCCGCAGGGCCGTTTTTTCATCCGTCACGGGGCTTTCCTCCTTGACATGTTACAGGCGGTCGGTCCTTTGATTCAGCTCGCGCAGCGTTTGCGCCAGCGCGGGGGTCAGGTCGCTGCAGCGGCAGCGGTACTGCCAGTTGGGAGCACCCAGCGTGCCCGGTGTGTTCATACGGAATTCACTGCCCAGCATCAGGGCATCCTGCAGCGGCAGCACGGCGGTTTCGGCAACGGTGTCAAACGCGGCCAGCGCCACGGCCGGCACAATGGTGGTGTCGTCGAGATCCTCGTTTTCCAGCTGCAGACGGACGGCGGCCTTCTCCTCCTCGGAGCGCGTCTGCCACCAGCCGAGGGTGGTATCGTTATCGTGCGTGCCGGTGTAGATGACACGGTTTTTGACCACGGAGGCGGGGTTGTGCGGGTTGGATGCGCCGCCGTCAAAGCCAAACTGCATCACGCACATGCCGGGGTAGCCGCAGTAACCCAGCAGGCGTACCACGCGGTCGTTGACGGCGCCGAGGTTTTCCGCCACGATATGGAGGCCCGGCAACTGCTTTTTGACCGCGGCAAAAAAGTCGCTGCCGGGGCCGATGATCCATTTGCCGCCGCGGGCGTTCGGCGCGCCATAGGGGATGGAGTAATAGTTGGCAAAGCCGATAAAGTGGTCGATGCGGACGGCATCGTACAGTTCGCCCATGCTGGCCAGGCGCTTGATCCAGAAGCTGTAATTGTCTTTCTTCAGCTTGCTCCAGCGGTAGAGCGGGTTGCCCCACAGCTGACCGTCCTCGCTGAAGTAATCCGGCGGCACGCCTGCCACACGCTCGGGGTAGCGGTCCTTGTCCAGCTGGAAGTATTCGGCATTGGCCCAGACATCGGCGGAGTCGGCCGCCACATAGATGGGCATGTCGCCCAGCAGCATGATGCCGTGCGCGTTGGCGTATTCGTGCAGCGCCTGCCACTGGGTGCGGAACAGGTACTGCTGGAACATGATGTAGCGGATCTCGTCCTGCAGGCGCTCTTCCGCCGCGTGCATCGCTTCGGGTGTGCGCAGGCGAAGGGCACTTTCGGGCCACTCCAGCCAGCTTTGCAGGTGATGCTCCTCCTTCAGGGCGTAAAAGACGGCAAAATCCTTGAGCCACGGCCAGCGCTTGCACCACGCGGCATAGGCATTTTCTTTTTCCAGACGATCCTTTTCGTGCGCGAAGGCGAGGCGCAGCCACTTGTCCTTGTCGGCGCGGGCGGCGTCAAAATCACAGGCGGTGGTTTCCAGCGGCGCCGAGGGCACGTATTCGGGCAGCATGCCCGCCTCGTGCACCATTTTCAGGTCGATCATCAGGGGGCTGCCGGCACAGCTGCCCGCGCTCTGGTAGGGGGATTCGCCGTAGCCGACGGGGCCGGTGGGCAGCACCTGCCACAGCTTCATGCCGGCGGAGGCCAGAAAATCCACAAAACGATAGGCGCCTTCGCCCAAAGTACCGCACTGCTCGCCGCCGGGCAGGGATGTGATGTGCAGCAGGATGCCGCTTTTGCGACCGGAAATGTTCATGGGTTTATACCTCCGAATTCACAATTTTGGAACTGATTACCACAAAACGTAAAAATTAGAAACAAAATGGAACTGAAAACGCCACAAATATGTAAAACGATGATCATAAACAGACATCATTCTCCACAATTGCGCTGTTTTCTGCCGCGGTTCTCCCAACATTTCCCCACGGCCTTCTGTTAACAGTATAATCCATTTTCCCCCTGCGGCGCAAGAGCGAGTTTGGGCGGGGGGCTTTTGCAGGGGAACCACGCTTTCCGAAGCCGGAAAGCATGGTTCCCCTGCACCCCTCCGAGAAAGGGCAGTATTTATTATAAGGGGAGAGGTACGCTTTTCGAAGCCGAAAAGCATACCTCTCCCCTTAAACCCCTCTTGGAGAAAAGGCAATCTTTATAACTGTATCAAAACACCCTTACACTGATGAGGATGTTCTTCATCAAGGCAAGGGTGCAGTGCTGCATATTATAAATCTGCTTTTTCGCGGAGGGCTTGGGAACCGCCCTTTTTGGCTTCAAAAAGGG
>JAKSQG010000014.1 GCA_024404275.1 Clostridia bacterium
ATTTGACCCTACTCGAAGATATTCTGCGCCATAACGCGCAGGACATCGCCGGATTGGCCCGGCTGCTGTACGTACTGGCAGGGTTACATCTCCAGCCGGAAACCGCACATTATGCTCAGGATCTTTACTCACTCGGACGTATCCAAGAAAAACGCGGTCTCATTACCTCGGCCAGAAAATGCTACAAGGCTGCAGATTCCGGTGCCGTCAGTGCTCTCAGCCGTGCGCGGCTTGCCCTTACTTATCAAAGGGAGGGAGAGTGGCAACAAGCTGCAAGCATTTGGCAGCTGATGATCCGTACTCATCAGGGTGGAGCGGAACCCTATATCGCTCTGGCCAAGCTGCAAGAGCATCGTTTTCATGATCCTTCGGCAGCTGCTGCGACCGTACGATCTGCGCTGGTCTATATGACCGATCAGCCCTCCACCAGCAAAAACAAGCAGCTTTTTGACGATCTGACGCGGCGTTATCATCGTCTGCTGCACACCATCTCCCACCAAACCGTTTAACTATCGCTACAAGGAGGAACATTTCAATGGCATTCGGAGATACTTTCAGGGTACGTGCTTCTGTCGCCAAGCAACGCAAAGGTGATATTGAAGGTGCAAAAGCCGATTATCAGCAGTATTATGACCGCGGGCTTATTCTCTCCTTTTATCTGATTCCATGGTCCATTCTGCTTCTCCGCGAAGGCGGCCAGGAGAACCTGCTCAAGGTGAAGGAGATCCTTGTCAAAGCCCAAAAGGCACCCGACCTGAATCCCAACACCCGCAGCGATCTGCTGACCTATTTTGCCGTAGCACAGTGGCTGTTGGGTGAAAAGGACAAAGCCGTGGAGCTGATGGAGCGTGTGCATCAGAAATCCCCCATGAGCAACACCTATACAGCACTCGGCTATATGTATATTGACACTGTCACCCCCGAAAAGGCATTGGAATTCTGTCTGAATGCCCTTGAGTATGATGATGAGGACCCTGTGCTGCTCGATAACGTGGGACAGACCTATTATCGTGCCCTGCATGATCCTGAAAAAGCCCTGCCGTACTTCAAAAAGGCCATTGAGATCAAAGATACGCAGGTGGACACGCTGTGGTTCCTTTCCCGTTACGATCTGGAAGCCGGCGATAAAGCCGCCGCCATCGAAAAGCTGGAACGCTCTTTGGAAGGCCGTTTTGCCCCCCTCAATTACCGCAACCGTGGTGATATTGAGGCCGAGCTCGCCCGCTTGATGGCCGAATAAATGCACAGCAAAAAAGTCCGCTTTCGCGGACTTTTTTATTATGCCAGCTTTTTGTCCAACCACTTTTTCTGACGGATACGTTTTCCGAGAAGCCCCTGCCGCACAAAGGCATCAACGACATAGGCGATCCACGGACCGGTCGCAGCCAGATAATAGCCGGGATACATCTGCTCCAGCGGGATGCAGAACACATAGGTCAGAATGGGGCGAAGAATGGTAACGCTCAGCAGCGCGCAAATCGCTACATAGCGCACATCGCCGGCACCGCGGAGACAGCCGGAATAGACCACGCGTCCGTTTTGCGGTATCATACCGAGGTTGCATACCCAGAAGGAAACGGTCACCATGCGGATGACGACTTCATCGGTGGTAAACAGCAGCGCCAGCTGACGGCTCAGGATAAAGATGACTACCATTAACAGTGTAGAGATTACAAAACCGATCTTCCTGCAGATCATCGCGTGTGCATAAGCCAGGTCCTTGCGTTTTGCGCCCAGGCTTTGTCCAACCAGCGATGTACCGGCCACCGCCACGCCATCCCCCAGCGTGAAGGACAGCGTTGTTACCTGCGAGGTGATTTGGTACGCGGCGAAAACCATAGTTCCGGCAGCAGCCACCATCTTGGCGTTGATGAAGAATCCGATGCGCAGGCAGGCGGATTCCAGTACCGAGCCGCTGCCGACATTCATAAGGCTCTTCAGCGTTTCTTTGTCAAACTTCGGCAACTTCAGATGATAATAACCGTTTTTGCGGCAAACATTGAAAATGGCGATGAGACAGGAAACGCAGGTACCCGATACTGTGGCGATCGCTGCTCCACGAACGCCCAGAGCGGGGAAACCGAAATGCCCGCCGATAAGCAGATAGTTGAGGCACACGTTCACCAGGTTGGCCGTGATATTGGTCACCATGGTGATTCGCGTCTCGCCAATGGCTTTAAGAGCTGCACAGATACACAGTGACCAGCTGTTGAACATCAAGCCAAGGGCGATGATACGGAAGTAAGCAGTACTCAATTCCAGTGTGTCTTCATTTGCACCGGCCAGGTTCATCAGGAACCCTGCTCCGAAGTAACCCAGCACCATCATGATAGCGCCAAGAACGGTTGCCAACGCGAGCGACTGGTTCAAGCAGTTGTTTGCACCCTCGGGGTTACCCGCGCCTTTTCTTCTGGCACAAATGGCGGTAGTGCCCACACACAGTGCCTGCATCACCACGAGCAGAATCATACGCGGTTGGCTGGTTAATCCCACCGAAGCGATGGCTGCCGTTCCCAATGTTCCCACCATGGCGGTATCCACGGAGCTGATGATGCTCATCAAAGCGCCTTCCACAATGGAAGGCCAGGCAATGCGCAGGTTTTGTTTGTATAGGGCGGCTGATTCGCTTGCGGTAAGCTGGTTTCCGTCCCCGTCCCGCACACACATCAGCTTTTCAATTGATTTCAACATAATGCCTTCTTCTATACTCTGATTTTCAAAACCGTACTATTATACCATAGCTGTAAAGCAAGTTCCAGTCCTATGCAAACATATTTCAAACAAACCCGCAAATTACGTATCCATTTCCAACAGTGACAATGATTGCAAAAACAAGGTGTTGAAAAAAAGAAAAAATAACTTAAATTTGTGCTTGACATTCCATCCCCTTTCTGCTATAATTCTTCTTGCTTCAGGGGAGTCAGAAAGATTCCTGAGGAAGCAAATGTGGATCTGGGTGTAGCGCAGCTTGGTAGCGTGCTTGAATGGGGTTCAAGAGGTCGAGAGTTCAAATCTCTCCACCCAGACCAAAGAAGTGATGTAAATCACTTCTTTTTTGTTGCTTTTTTACACATATGAAGCGCCCGGGCCTTTCTTTGGTCCGGGCGCTTTCCATGATGCAGTTGTTTTATCGGAAACGATCGTTATTCCCCGCAGCAAAGGTTCAGCTTGCTTTCAGCATCAAAGAAATGCATCACCTTGCCGCTGAAGGTAATGTTCAGCCTGGCGCCGGCAACAAGACCGGAACGCTGAGCGCTGCTCAGGTTCAGAGTAGGTACACGCACAATGAGGCGGGTGCCGTCCTCGGTATACACGTGCAGATGCAGCTCGCTGCCCATCATTTCGTTGACCTCGAGTGTGCAGGGAATGCTGCTTTCAGAGGCGCTGTCTGCCAGCACAATGTGCTCCGGCCGCACACCAAGGATGATCTCGCGACTGCCTACATCTCCCTCGAGCAGCAGCTCTCGCTTCTCTCCATCCACCGGCAGTCTGGCCCCAAAGGGACTGACCGTATAGTTGTCACCGCTCCGGGTCAGTTTGGTGGGAATCATATTCATCTTGGGTGCGCCGATAAACTCCGCTACAAAGATATTGCGGGGCATCTCAAACACTTCCGTCGGCGTACCGACCTGCTCAATATAACCATCCTGCATGATCACGATCCGGTCGCCCAATGTCATGGCTTCGGTCTGGTCATGTGTCACATAAATGAATGTGGTATTCAGCTTCTGACGCAGCAGAATGATTTCCGCTCGCATCTGATTGCGCAGTTTGGCATCCAGGTTGCTCAGCGGCTCATCCATCAGAAAGACCTTTGAATTACGCACCATGGCGCGGCCAATGGCCACGCGCTGGCGCTGACCACCCGACAAGGCGCGGGGTTTGCGTGTCAGATAATCAGTAATGCCCAGAATCTCGGCAGCATTGGTCACCTTTTCATAGATCTCGTCTTCCGGCATCTTTTTGAGCCGCAGAGAGAAGGCGATATTGTCATACACCGTCATATGGGGATAGAGCGCGTAGTTCTGGAAGACCATGGCGATATCGCGATCCTTGGGCTGCAGGTCGTTGACCACTTCACCGTCAATCTCCACCGTGCCCTCGCTGATATCCTCCAGACCGGCCACCATGCGCAGCGTGGTGGATTTGCCGCAGCCGGAGGGGCCGACAAACACCACAAACTCTTTATCCTTGATATCCAGGTTAAAGTCGTGTACGGCAGTCACTTTGTTATCATATATCTTTTTGACACCCGTCAGCTTTACACTTGCCATATTGATTCTCCTTTCTTGTTGCCCGTCATCCCTTGACGGCACCGCCGGTCACACCCTCGACATAATACTTCTGCAGGCACAGGAACAGCACAGTGACCGGGATGGCCACCAGCACGCCGCCGGCACAGAAGAGCGTGTAATTGTTGGCGATCTGGTCTTTGTTCAGCCATCCGTACATACCGACCGCGACGTTTTTGCCGGCGCTGGCGCCCATGGACACATACTGTGCAAAGACAAAGTCGCCCCAGGGGCTCATAAAGGCCGTCAGAACGGTATAAATGACAATGGGCTTGGACAGCGGAAGAATGATCTTTTTGAGCACCTGAAAGCGCGTAGCGCCGTCCACGCGTGCCGCCTCGTCGAGGGATTTGGGAATGGTGTCAAAGAAACCCTTGGACACATAATAAAGCATACCGGAGGAGGCAACGTACACCAGGATCAATCCGGGTACGGCATTGGCCTGCGTCATGCCCAGATCGGCCAGCACGCGGTAGAGGATGATCATTGTCAGCATGCCCGGGAACATGCCCAGGATCAGCATCAAGCGCATCAGCAGCTTGCGCCCTTTGAAACGGAAACGGCTCAGCGCGTAGCTCATACACAGCACGATGAACGTCTGAAGAACAGAAGAAACCAGCGCAATGATAAAGGTGTTCAGATACCATTTGGGAAAATCCGTCTGGAAAAGCCTGAGATAGTTATCAATGCCCCAGCGTTTGGGGATCACATAGCCGACCGGCATGGTATTTTCCACGCGGAAGGATTGAAGCAGAATGCAGATAAAGGGAATCAGCCAGACAACGGAGATGACCGCCAGCAGCACATAAATGGCGGTATTGCTGATTCTGCGGGAGGTTTTCAGGCCCATGTGCTTCTTGGGGGCCATCACAGTATTCTCACTCATTACTGGAAATCCTCCTCATTTTTGATGGACGGCAGCAGGTTGTAGACCACCAGCGAAATGATAGCCACGACCAGGAATACCAGAATACCGACCACCGAAGCCAGATAATAGTTCGCCTCCGCGCCCTGTGTGATCTTAAACAGCCAGGTGATCAGCAGATCGGTGTAACCTACCGTGCCGGGAGCGGTAGACAGGTTGTTGGTCGGGGCGCCGCCCGTGAGCAGATAGATCACATTGAAGTTGTTCATGTTGCCCGTGAAACTGGTCAGCAGATAAGGACCCGTCACAAACAGCATATAGGGCAGCGTAATCTTGGAATACTGCTGCCAGCCGCTGGCGCCGTCGATGCGGGCAGACTCATACAGATCGGCCGGAATATTCATCAGAATGCCGGTGGTGATCAGCATCAGATACGGAATGCCGATCCAGATGTTGATGATGATTACGGTAATGCGCGCCCAGGTGGGATCCGTCCAGAACGGCAGCAGATGATCCATATCAATGATGCCCAGATCCATCAGCAGACCGTTGACGATGCCGTTGCTGGCAAACATTTTGGATACATAAAGCAGCGAAATAAACTGCGGAATGGCCACTGTCATCACCAGTACGGTACGCCAGCCTTTTTTGAAATGAATGCCTTTTTTATTGATGGCCATGGCCACCATCATGCCCAGGAAATAGTTGGTGAAGGTCGCAAAGAACGCCCAGATCAGCGTCCACGCCAGCACCTCGCCAAAGGTCGCGGCATAAGAAGAGGAACCGTTGGTCCAGTTGAGCATGGTATTGAAATTATCCAGGCCCACCCAATGGAACAGGTTGTTGGTATAACCGTTGTTGGCACCGCAATAGTTGGTAAACGCGACCAGAATCATGAAGATGATGGGCAAAACGGTAAATACCAGAATGCCCGTCATCGGCAGCGCCAGCAGCGTTTTGTGGAACTGATCATCCACCAGCGAGCGCAGGTCTTCCTTGCCGCTCCTGAGCTTTTTTCCGCTCTTGAGGATGCGTTCCGCCGTCAAGTTCTGCTTCACATTCACACGCCAAGTGTAAATAAACGCGATGATGAAGAAGATGGTCAGTACGCTGTAAAGCAGGATGCGGAAGGAATTGTCATGATAGATGGTCACTGTCGCCGTACCGCGAAGGCCGCTGGCCACTTTTTCGGTCGTCGGACCCTGTTTACCCAACGATGGCATCATACCCAGATAATAGCCTCCGAAGAGTACCATGTACCCGATAAAAACAACTTCGAACAGCAGGAACAAAACTCCTCGCAGGATCTGTCCGCGCGCAAAACAGCCAAAGCCCATCACCAGATAAGAGACTTTGGTCTTCCAGTCCCCTGTTACAAAACCCATACAGATGTCACGAGCTTCGCCCGCAATTTTCAAAGCCGCCTGTTTGATGCCGGTAAGAAGCATCAGGAAAAAGGCGGCCGTTTTTCGGGGAATGGAACAGAGAAAGCTCAGCAGTTTCAAGCCGAACCGCTTTCCCTTTTTCATCCGCAGATATTCAAGGTCTGTGTATTTAACCATCGATCGCTCCCTCTTTCAAAACAGCCGGAGCCGGGCTCACCCGACTCCGGCCGCTGCAGCCGTTCGCCGTATCGCGGCGGAAGAATTGTTATTCGGTCACCAGGCTGACTTCGCCGGTGGTTTCGTTGAACTGCACAAAGTAAGTGCCGTCGGCTTCCACCTTGAAGTTGTCGGCCGGGAAAGCGTTATCCCAGCTACGACCCTGACGCACCTTGAACTCGGTACCGGCGGGCATGGCATAAGCCTGAGTGGTCTTCCAGATGCCGTTTTCGCCGGTCATCGGGATATCATCGGCCCAGTTGGAGCGGGTTTCGCCGTTGTAATCGGTATAGAAGAAGCCATCCACCAGATTGCAGGTGCCGATCACGCCCCAGGAAGTCTTTTCTTCACTGGTCATGGTGAACAGCGCGGCGATCTTGGAGGTGTAGTTATCCAGCGCGGCCTGCAGACCGGCTTCGTCCTGAGCAGCCTTCACGTCATCGCCGATAACCTTGGCAATATCCCACCAGGCGCCGTGGATCTGACCCTGAGGAGTGGAGTAGGGAGACTGAGCCAGCAGAGCAGCCAGACCGGGGTTGGCCTGAACGGCTTCGGATTCCTGCGCCAGCAGATTGGAGGGGCCCCAGGCCATCTCGTTGAAGCGGTCCATCTGGCAATCATAACCGGTCAGGTACTCCGCCAGAATTTCCAGAGCAACGGCCTTGTCGCCATCCACCTGAGGCTTAATGCCCAGCAGCTTGCTGCCGGAGAAGCTGCCCAGATGATAGTTAACGCCGTCCACAGTGAAGCAGGGCAGGTCAGCCACGCCCATGTTCTCGCCCAGAATGGATTCCACAGTGGCGTAGTCCCAGGTACCGGTCACAACCACAGCGCTGCCGGACGCGAAGTCGGCACCGGCGGAGGAGTTGACCAGGCAGCTGGAGTCCACCAGCTTCTTCATACCCTTCACGGCAATCAGGCCGTTCGGGCTGTTGAAGGTATCGTTAACGGAAATGAAATCGCCGTTTTCATCGGTCGTCCACTCAGACACGCAGCCGGTGGCGAAGAAGAAGGAGGCGTTGTACCAGGCGCTGCTGTTCATTTCGAAGGAGAAGAACTTGCCGGCAGCCTCACAGTCGGCGATGATGGCTTCCAGAGAATCCACATCCGCCTCGGGGATCACGCTCTTGTCATAATACATGAAGTAGCCGTTATCAGCGGTCAGCGGATAGGCGTACATCACATCACCGGCCATACCGGCAGCCACAACGCCGGCGGCGTTGGCTTCGGTCACGATGGCGGCAGAGTCTTCGCTCAGCTCAGCCAGAGCACCGGCCTGCACCAGACGGGCAAACTGGTCATTGGCGAAGCAGTAAATATCCGCACCGGCTTCGACGTCCACGATCATGTTGGTCGCGGCTTCACCTTCGGAAACAGGTTCCACGGCGGCGTTGAACTTGATGCCGTATTCGTTGGTGGCATTGAAGGTTTCGATCTGAGCCTTGGTCATGTCGACGATCTTTTCGGCGACCCAAACAGTGATGTTGTACTCGTAGGTGTTTTCAGCCAGGGCGGACACCATGGACAGAGCCATCACTACGGACAGTACAAGAGCGAGCAGTTTCTTCATTAGTACTTCATCCTTTCTTTTATTTCAAAGACTTTCGTCTATGAATCACGCCTTATATGGTTAACAATCGACCATATTATAGTCTGTTCATTAGTCTTTGTCAATCATCAATTCAGTATTCTGCTCCTTGGTCGTCCGTGTCAGCACCAGGATTCCGTTCGGCTCCAACGCAACCGGGCCGTTTTTTTCCGTTTTCTCCAAAGTGTCCGTAAAGGTACACGGCAAATGAACTGTCTGTTGAACGCCGGAATAGTTCTGGACAAAAAAACAATTTCCGCGCACCGTCACCGTTACGCCCCGCGGCAGATCGGCAAACGGATGCCCGCGAAGCGCCAGCTGACCGGCAAGTTTTCCGTAAAATGCATTCAGAGCGGCTTGTTCTACCCGGGCCGCGATGTAATAAGCCTGGCCCTCGCCGTAATGATTTCTTGTAATCACAGGCAGTCCCCTGTAAAAGTCCTGCTGATAAGCCGCCATCGTCTCTGCCCCTTCCGGAACGCAGAGTTCACACAGATCGGCAATTTCATACTGTTTGCCGTATAGCATCGTATGATTGCGCTCCGACGGATGCAATGCGTCCATCTCTTCCACACGCAGCCCCAGTACCTCTGTCAGCCCATGAGGCGTATCTCCCATGAAAGCCAGATCGGTATCATCCACAAGTCCGCTGAAATAGCTCATGACCAATGTGCCGCCATGCGAAACATATTCCTTCAGCTTCTTTTCAAAATCATTGCGGAGCATAAACAGCATTGGCGCGATGACCAGCGAATAGCCCTCCAGATCGGTGCAGGCGCGCATATCACAAAAATCGACGCTGATTCCCTGCTCCCACAGAGCCCGGTAGTGTCCGTTGACGGTGTCAAAATAGCGCATCTGCCCTTTCAGTCCCGCCTGCGCGAAGTCCACCGCCCAGCGGCAATTCCAGTCAAAAATGATACAAACCTTTGCCTGCACAGGTGTACCGGCCAGCGGACGCAGGCGCTCCAGCATTTCTCCCACCTGCGTTACATCCCGAAAGACCCGGGTATCCGCCCGGTTGTTGTGGCTGACCACCGCGCCATGGAAGGTCTCCGGCCCGCCCACGCATTTGCGCCATTGGAAATACTGCACACTGTCGCTGCCGTGCGCTACCGCCTGCAGGGAAGAAAGGGTGTGCATGCCCGGCTTTTTCAGCTTATTGACATTCTTCCAGTTCACCTGCGACGGCGTGCTTTCCATCAGCAGGAACGGCGCCTTTTTCAATGAACGCATGATATCATGGTTCATGGCAAATTCCGCAGCCCGGGCAATGTCATCGCCGCTGTGCCATTCCGGATAGCTGTCCCATGAGACCACGTCCAGCGTTTCCGCCAGCGCAAAGTAATCATAATCCCAGAAGCGTTCCATCAGGTTGGCGGTCACGGGCAGTTTCACCGCCGCAGACTGTACAGCCTGCTTTTCCATACGGATAAAATCCGCACAGGTCTCACTCATAAAGCGCTGCCAATCCACCCGCAGGGAAACGCAGCTCATCTCTCCCAGCGGCGAAGGACTTTCCACCTGCTCCCATTCGGTATACCACTGATTCCACACGCCGGTGCACCAGCGGCGATTCAATTCCTGAAGCGTACCGTATTTCTTCCTGAGCCAGTTACGAAAGGCCGCCTGACAGTTTTCACAATGACAGGTACCACCAAATTCATTGCTGATGTGCCAAAGAATCACCGCCGGGTGCGCCGCGTAACGCTCGGCCAGCGCTGTATCAATGGCCCGCACCTTTTCACGGTAAACCGGCGATGTCAGACAGTGATTCTGTCTTTCTCCGAAAAGCAGCCGCTCCCGCCTTTCATTGACCCGCAGAACCTCGGGATATCTGCGAGCCATCCAGGCAGGCTTCGCTCCGCTGGGAGTGGCCAGAATAACATGGATGCCGCCCTTCCACAGGCGGTCGATCACCTCATCCAGCCATTCAAAATCATACTCCCCCTCCCGTGGTTCCATTCTTGTCCAGCTGAAAATACCGACGGAAACGCAGTTGACATGTGCCTGATGCATCAGGCGGATATCCTCTTCGAGAATATCCTTCCTGTCCAGCCACTGATCCGGATTATAATCACCGCCGTGCAGAAAGCCCGCTTGGTGGATAAAATCATTGCTCATCATTTCTTTTTATCCTCCGTCAGCGCAGCACAGCACTGGTCTGAGCCTCCAGGGTTACAACGGTACCGTCCAGTTTCGCCGCGCCCTGTCCGATGTACGCGCTGACCGTATCAAAGCTCAGCTCCGTCACAGCGGCAAGATCGAGCGTCACAGCACGCTTGGTGGTATTGTGAAGCACGCAAACGGTGCTGCCGTTCAGCGTGCAAAGGAAGCCGCCGGCTTTGGTATCGTTGAAGTTCAAGGCCCGATAATCACCCGCCGCGATCTCGGGATGGGCTTTTCGTATCATCAGCAGCTGCCTGTAATAGTGATAAACGCTCGTTTCATCCTTCATCTGATCCGCCACGGTATAAGGCATCTGATTCGCCTTTTCATAGGTGGCCCCCACAGGATCCCGCACCGTGTCGCCATCCCCCCACAGCATTGCCAGACGACGATTGGCGTCCGTGGACGCGCCGCCGCGCGAACCACGCAGACCAATCTCCTCACCATAATAGATGAACGGGGATCCCGGCGAGAGCAGATACAGATTGGCCGCCATCTGCATGCGGTGTGTTGCCACTGTGAGGTAGCCGGCCGCACGGTCTGTATCATGGTTGGCCACAAAGAGCATATTCATGGCTGCAGGATTCAGCTTTTTGATCTGATGAATATAGCCCTCGATATAGGCGGTGAATTTGTTGACATTGCCCGCCGCCGCAGTGGTGGCAATGAGTCCGGAGGCCTGTGAAGCCGTAAAGTTGAAACAATTGACCGCCCCGGCATAGCGTTCGGTAATGCTGTCGCTGTCCCACACCTCCGCCACGGTATAAACATCGGGCTTGATCTTTTTTAATTCGCCGATGTACCATTCCCAGAATGCTGCATTGGCGTCGTGATCGCCGTAATAGATGTATTTGGCGGCGTCAAAACGGAAGCCGTCCACGCCCAACGCCAGATAGTATTCCGCTATTCTGAGCACCTCGGCGCGGATGGTTTCATTGTCAAAATTCAGCTCGGGCATATTGTCCGAAAAATTGGCCTCCACGCGCATATCGGAAACGTTCATAAAATGCCGTCCCGCCGGCAAAGAAGCATCCGCCGGCACCCAGCTATAATAATCATAATACTTGTTGGCCGGATTATGCGTGATGTGCGCGTTTTTGAAATTGACATACCACTTGTTCCGGTCGCCGGTATGATTGATGGGCAGGTCCAGAATCACCAGCATGCCGCGCTCATGGCACAGTGAGACCAGCTCCTTCAGCTCCTCCATCGTGCCGAACGCGGGATCGACGGTATAATAATCCGTCACGTCATACTTGTGGTAAGAAGGGGATGAATAGATCGGTGTCAGCCACAGTCCCTCCACCCCCAGCGACCGTCCGGAATCGGGATCGCCGTCGTTGAGATAATCCAGACGGTTGATGATGCCCCTGAGATCGCCGATGCCGTCTCCATTGGAATCGGAGAATGAACCGACAAAAATCTCATAGAACACACGATTCTGCCCGATATCCATCTTTTCCGATTCGGATCCTTTCTGTGCCTGTTCTTCCGCCAGAATACTCCCTGTGTCTGAAAAAGGGCAAACGATGAGAATCAGAAGAGCAATTGTCAGATATACAAATTTCATATTCAGAAACCTTCCTTCGTTTTTTCAACGATATCGTAAACTTTTCAAAACAGCTTGTCAAGAAAAATAAAAAATGTTAATATGAACTCAAATTCCGCCATAAAGGTGAAACCATCATGCATATATATTCCGAGCTTCAAATCCGTCAAATGAAAAAACGTGCCGCGCTGTACAAAACAGCGGCGGTTCTGATTGCCGTGTGTGCCTGGATCACTTGCGTAACGCTGTGCATCATCACGCGTACAGCCACAGACGCCATCCTGCACACGGCGGTTGTTCTGGTCTCGCTGTGTGCCGGCTGGGCCGTCATTCTGCTTTTGACCATGGGCTATCAACCCAACAAGGCAGGCGCCTCACACGCGGAAGGCATTCTGAAGGACATTGCCCGGGAAGAAACCGTCAGCGGTCTTCTGCTTCAGACAGACAGCCCCGTACGCATACCCGGTTCTGTGGAGATCTGCCGTGTCAGCATCCTTTGCGGCGAGGAAAAAAAGCGGCTGAGTATTCTGGAGAGCAAACGGGAGACGCTGCCCTCCCCCGGTTCCCCAGTCACCGTAAAAGTTGTCCGCAGCTTTATCAGCGAGGTGGAAGATGCGCGGTAAATTGAGGATACTCAAACGGCAGCTGCCGCTGCTGATCATCTGGGCTGTACTGAGCAGCCTGATCTGGTCCTGGATCTTCATGCTGGTCACCGAGCCCGATGCCCGGCACAAGCTGGTCATTGCTGTGGACGCCACGGTATCCGACGTGACGGAGCTGGCGGTCTCGCTGGAATCGTTCATGGAAGGTGATATCCAAAGGATCAAGGTTTACCCTTTTACTTATGCAATGATGGACAGCAGCACGCTGGAAAAAGCCGATCTGCTGATTCTCTCCGCTGAAGGCATAAATACCTATCTTGACTGGCTGGCGCCGCTGCCCGCCGCAATCGCTTCCGATCAGGCTCTGTCGGTGATGGGGATCGCCTACGGGCTCCCTCTTAAAAACCCCCTTGTACTGCGGCATCTTTCCGGGGACGCCGGCGCGTGGTATGTCTGTCTCGGACAAAAAAGCATCCATGCCGGCCGCGCTGACGGACAGGGTTCCGAGGCGTTGCCTTATCTGACTTTACTTTCCTCCGGTGCATCGGTGGACTAAAGGAGAAAAAGATGAAAAGAATCGCCCTGCTCCTGATCCTGACGCTGCTTGCCGCGCTGAATTGCATTGCCTTTGCGGAAGAGAGCCCCGCAGCAGGCAGTACCCTTTATGTCAAAAAGGTGGAGAACCTTTCCGATGATTTTGTTTTCGGCATGGATGCCTCTTGCGTGATTGCTCTGGAAAACAGCGGCGTCCGATTCTATGATTTTAACGGCATCGAACAGGATGTTTTTAAAACATTGCACGAAAACGGTATCAATGCCATTCGCGTCCGGATCTGGAATGATCCCTATGACCCTGCCGGTCACGGCTATGGCGGCGGCAACTGCGATATCGCCAAAGCCATCGAGATCGGCCGCCGTGCCACCGAAAACGGCATGTCGCTGATTGTCAGCTTCCATTACAGCGATTTCTGGGCCGATCCCTCCAAGCAGATCGTTCCCAAGGCTTGGAAGGGGCTCAAAATTGCCGATAAGACTACTGCGGTTTATGAGTTTACCCGGGAATGCCTCCTGCAGCTGAAGGATGCGGGAGTGGATGTCTGCATGGTGGCGGTCGGCAATGAAACCAACCAACTGATGTGCGGAGAGAAAACCTGGTTCAACATTCAGTACCTGATGCAAGCCGGCGCCCGGGCGACACGGGAAATCTTCCCCGAAGCGCTGGTGGCACTTCATTTTACTAACCCCGAGAAGGCCGGCAGCCTCATGACATACGCCAAAAAGATGGATTATTATCAGGTAGATTACGATGTGTTTTCCACCTCCTATTATCCTTACTGGCATGGCACGCTGCAAAACCTTTCATCCGTGTTGAGCGAAGTAGCCGAAACTTATGGCAAAAAAGTGATGGTAATGGAAACCAGCTATGCCTACACCTCCGAAGACAGCGATTTTTACGGCAACACCATCTCATAGGGCGGCGCCGTCATCAAGGATTATCCTTTCACCGTTCAGGGACAGGCGAATTCCCTTCGGGAAATTACCAATACGCTGGTCAACCGGACGAGCAGCGCCATCGGCATGGTCTACTGGGAAGGCACATGGATTGGCGGCGGCGGCGGCAGCTGGGAAGAAAACCATGCCCTGTGGGAAGAGTACGGCAGCGGCTGGGCCAGCAGCTACGCCCGTGCCTACGATCCGAATGACGCTGGAAAATACTACGGCGGCAACGCGGTGGATAATCAGGCGATGTTTGACCCGGAAGGGCACCCGCTGGAATCGCTGAAGGTTTTTTCCCTGATGAAAACCGGCAATGAGATATCTCCCGTGGCCGATGCTCCCGAAGACGTCCGCCTGATTGTCGATATCAACGGTGATATCACGCTGCCGGATACCGTTGATGCCATCATGACGGATAACTCCCGCCGCTCTATCCCCGTGGAGTGGGATTTTACCGCCGAACAGGATGCCATGATGCACGAAAACGGCGTTGCGGCTTATACGATCACCGGCACCGCCGGCGGCATGACCGCCACCTGTTATATCAACATGGTCGAATACAATTATCTGAACGATTACAGCTTTGAAGAAGGCGGCAGCTGCTGGGTGCTTACCGATCTGAACAAAGCCGATGAATTGTATGTGGAAGAGAAAAAATCCGACAGTCTGACCGGCGTAAAGCATCTGCATTTCTGGAGCGCGGCAAAAAACAGCGTGGAATTCACCGCGGAGCAGACCCCGGAAAACCTGCCTGCCGGGCGTTACAAATTCAGCATGTCCGCCATGGGAGGGGACTGCGGCGCCACAGAGGCATACATCTACGTCAAGGTGAACAACGAAATAATCGCCCGCGCCAATCTTGTCTTCAGCAGCTACGGCAACTGGTATACCGCCGTCATTCCCGCCTTTGAGCACGCTGCGGAGGATACGGTCACGGTCGGTGTATATGTCAAAGCGCAGGGAACCGGCAACGGCGCCTGGGGTAAGCTGGACGACGCGCTGCTCAACAGCGTAAAATGACAAAAGCCGATTTCACTAAAAAAGATGCCTTATCGGCATCTTTTTTGTTTATCTGATTACACCTGTTCGACCTTGATGATGTTGGTATTGCCGATCTGACCATTGATCTGGCCGCCCGTCAGCACCACATTGTCGCCCTTCTGAAGACCAAGCTCCTTCTGGGCAATCTTCATATCCTGCCAGAACATAACATCCATATTGGGATATGCCTCGCACAGCACCGGCAGAACAGACCAGGAAAGGTTCAGCTTGCGCCATGCCTTGGGATCGGTAGTCGCCCCCAGAATGCAGACAGGTCCGCGGAAACGGGACACCATGCGGGCAGTACGGCCGCTGATCGAGTTGACCACAATAGCTTTGGCTTTGACATCCACTGCCATGGAACACACCGCGTGGGAGATGGCATCCAGATTGCTGTGGATGGTAAAATCAGCCTTTTTGAAGAATTCTTCGTAGTCGATATGATTCTCGGTAAATTCGGCAATCTCCGCCATCGCTTTGACGGCCTGCACCGGGAACTTACCCGCAGCAGTCTCACCGGAAAGCATCACGGCAGAAGAACCGTCATACACGGCATTAGCCACGTCACTGACTTCTGCACGGGTGGGACGGGGATTATTGATCATGCTTTCCAGCATTTCCGTCGCCGTAATGACGCGCTTGCCCAGCATACGGCACTTTTCGATCAGATACTTCTGTACCGGCGGCACCTCCATGAAGGGGATCTCCACACCCAGGTCACCGCGGGCCACCATGATACCGTCAGCCACCTCGCAGATTTCGGACACGTGATCCACACCGCTGCGGTTTTCAATTTTGGCAATGATATCCACATCCTTGCCGCCGTTTGCATCCAGCAGCTCGCGGAGGCTCTGCACATCGCTCTTGCAGGAAACAAAGGAAGCCGCGACAAAATCGACATCATTGGCAATGCCAAACAGGATATCTTCCTTGTCCTGTTCGGACAGATATTCATGCTTCATCACCTTGCCGGGGAAGCACATGCTCTTGCGGTTGCTCAACACACCGCCGGCCACAACACGGCAGTTGATATCATTATCCGTAATGCTTTCTACCTTCAGGGAGACCAAGCCGTTATTGACCAGCACGGTATCGCCTGCCTGCAGTTCCTTGGTCAGATTCTTATAGTTCACGGAAACGCGTTCGGCATTTCCTTCAATTTCATCCGTGGTCAGCACAAAGGGCGCGCCATCCTGCAGCGTCACCTTACCCTCTGCAAACGTTTTGATGCGGTATTCGGGGCCTTTGGTATCCAGCATGATAGCAATCGGCAGACCCAATTCTTCACGCACCTGCTTGATGGCATTGATCTTCTTCAGATGTTCTTCATGGGAACCGTGAGAAAAGTTCAGGCGGGCCACGTTCATGCCGGCCAGGCAAAGCTCTTTCAGTGTTTCAATGTTTTCACTGGAAGGGCCGATAGTGCAAATGATCTTGGTCTTACGCATGGTTTGCATCCTCCTTTGTTCCTGTTTCCATTATACAGTTTTTTTGCCTCTGTCGCAATAGTGCAAAAGCGGAATCCATCCTATCTTGACGGAAAAGAAAATACGGCATACAATAGTACGGAATCATGAAAGGGGTTATTATATGCAAAAGCTGATCAACAGCCTTGAAAGAAAGCTGTACCGTTACCGCATCCCGCCCATTATGAAGTATATCATTTATGCCATGGCGGGTGTTTTTGTGCTCGACCTGTTGTTTGCCTCCTCTACCGCCTATTCCTATCGTTTCAGCCTCATCAGCCATCTAATGCTCAGCACCAACGCCATCCTGCATGGTCAGATCTGGCGTCTGGTAACATGGATCTTTATTCCGGACAGCAGCAGCATGCTATGGCTTTTGCTGAGCCTGTACTTTTACTTCATGGTCGGTACAACATTGGAAAACCGTTGGGGCACCCGCCGCTTTCTGATCTATCTGGTCATTGGCGCTGTTGCCAACATTATCGGCGCATTTGTGGCCCATCTGCTGTGCGGCTATGGCATCGGCACCAATGCTTATCTGTTCTATTCGCTTTTCCTGGCATTTGCCGCGCTGTATCCGGACGCGGAATTTCTGCTGTTTTTTGTGTTGCCGGTCAAAGCCAAGTGGCTGGCGCTGATCGATCTGCTCTACTTCCTTTCCGCCATCTTCTTCGGTGGTCTCCAGATGCGCTGCGCCGCCATTGCTTCCTTAGTCAATGTCATGCTGTTCTTCGGCGATGACCTTTACCGTCTCTGCCGCAGAACGATTGATCAATTCAACCGCCGCAGGTCTTTTCACAATTACAGATAAGGAGAATCACCATGAACGATCAAAAATGGGTGGCTGTCTGGGGTTGTGCCCCTTCCATTGCCGAGCCGCGTCCTGCACGCTACGCAAAGAACATCACGCTTCGCTATATTCTCCGTGCACCGTTCGACGGTACAGCCATCCGTCTTCATTTTTCCAACATCGGCAGTGATAGCCCTGTCACGCTGAGCCGTGTTGTGGCAGCTCCCGTTACCGAGGGAAATATCATCGATCCCGCCGCCGCAGTCACCGTCACCTTCAAAAACGAAAATAAGGGCATCCTTCCCGCAGGCGGCACGCTGAAAAGTGATGAACTGCCACTTGCGATCAAGGGCGGCAGCGATTTTGCTGTCAGCATCTATCTGGAAGAACTGACCCACATGGCTTCCGGTACCAATTGTACCGGTCCTCTCAGCCGCGCATTCTTCGCCGAAGGCAGCTATGCCGAAGCTGCGCAGATGGCCACTGCCGCTACGGCTGATACCGCCACCTTCTTCTTCCTGGATACGGTGGAAATGCTGAGCAGTGCCGATTGCCACGCAGTGGTCTGCTTCGGCGACAGCATTACCGCCCAGTCCTGGCCCGACTATCTGCTGCTGCGGGTGCTGCGCGATGCCGATAACCGCACTGCCGTGGTGCGCCGCGGTATCGGCGGCGGACGCGTACTGCGGGCCTATCATCATGTTAAAAACCGTCATTATGGTCCCGCGGGTCTGGAACGCTTTGAAAAAGAAATCAGTGCTGCCGGGGTAGACAGCGTTATCATCCTGCACGGCGTCAACGACATCATTCATCCCGAAGGCAGCGAATTCCGTCCCTGGAGCGATCTTCCCACCGCGGAGGAACTGATCAACGGACTTCGCTTCTATGTGACAAAAGGTCATGAAATGGGCAAGCGCGTTTACCTTGCCACCATCATGACCATCAAAAACTGGTCCTCCTTCGTCCCCCTGCGCGATGACCTCCGCCATCAGGTCAACGATTGGATCCGCACACAAACCGAAGCAGACGGCGTTGTGGATTTTGACGCCGCCTGCCGCCGGGCAGACGATCCCGACCTGCGTATTCCCGAATACGACAGCGGCGACCACCTGCACCCCAGTCTGGCCGGTGCAGAGCACATGGCGGAAAGCGTTCCCGAAGCTTATATCAAATAACCGAAATGCCCGTGCCTCAACAAGGCCGGGCTTTTTGATTGTCAATTTGCTTGCCCGTCAGTTAAAGTGGATTTGCCTCAAATTTGTGTATCTTTCCGCACTTGACAACCGCATTATCCATCTATATAATAATATATAATAACATATAATACATTGCAGAAAGGACGGCTTTTATGAAAACAATTTCCTTGTCCAAAGAAGTGCCTGTCATCGATCATTTTGATACCGTGGTCTGCGGCGGCGGTCCTGCCGGCTGGGTTGCGGCATTGGCTGCAGCGCGTGCCGGAAAAAAGACCGCGCTGATTGAGCGTTTTGGCTTTCTCGGCGGTACTGCCACTGCCGGATATGTGATCCCGCTGAGCGGCTGTTTTTTCCATGGAGAACGTGTGGTGGGCGGCATCACCTGGGAGTTTATCACCCGCATGACAGAACGTAAGGCCGCGCAGGTGGAGCTGCCCAAGGGGCATGTTTCGCTTGACCCGGAAGCATACAAACTTCTTGCCTGGCAGATGGTAGAAGAAGCCGGAGTAACGATCTATTCCAATGCCTACCTTTCCGGCTGCCATACCGATGGCCGTCATGTGACCCATGTATTCTTTGAAAGCAAAAACGGCACCGAAGCCATCGAAGGCGATGTCTTCATTGATGCCACGGGCGACGGCGATCTGTGCCACATGGCAAACGTGCAGATGCTGCCGCAAACAAACGAATTGCAGCCTCTGAGCATGTGTTTCCTGCTGAGCGGGGTCGATACAAGCACCGATCTGCTTCGGGATCACATCCGTCATGACGGTGTCAAGTGCAAGCAGTCCGTGGTCACCGAAATTCACGATAAGCTTCAGTCACTTGTCGGAACGACCGATGTGCCGCAGTTTGGCGGCCCCTGGTTCAATGTTTTGGAATGCGGCGATCTGCTGACGGTCAACATCACCAGAAGCGGCTCCAACGCAGCCGACCGTGCCGAGCTGACCCACGCTGAAGCACAGATGCGCAAGGATGCTTTCCGGCTGGTCGAACTGCTGAAGGAAAACTTCCCAGAGTTCAAAAACGCCGTCATTGCCGCCACAGCAGTCAGCGGCGGCGTCAGAGAAACGCGTCATATCCGTGCCCTGCACACGCTGAAGGGACAGGATATCCAGTCCAGCGCCACCTATCCGGATTCCGTCGCCTGCTGCTCACATCCGATGGATATCCATTGTGCCGGAGACAACGACCAAATTCTGATCCACCTCAACGCAGCGGGTCGTATCCCCTTCAGAACCATGGTACCGTTTGAATATGACAACCTGTTGGCCGCCGGACGCTGCATTTCCGCCGACCGCGAAGCTTACGCTTCCATGCGCGTACAAGCCAATGTCATGGCACTGGGCGAAGCTGCGGGCATTGCCTCCTCGCTTTATAACCCCGGTGATTCCTTCGCGTCTGTGGACATTGACAAGCTTCATGAGCTGCTGGACAAAGCCGGCTGCATTTATTGACCAAACAAAAACCGGCTGCCTCACGGCAGCCGGTGCTTTCAGTGAATCGTCACGCGGATAAATTCATTTTCTTCCGCCGCATCCTGCAGCATACGGATCAATGAGTTTCCCCAGCGGTCAAACTTTTCCCGCAGGCTATCGGCATTCTCGATTGTCAGTTCAATATCCCGGGCTTCCGTCAGCGCATCATACAGTGCGTCAAGATTGGAAGCATACTCCTCGCTGAGCTCCAACGCGTCATGCAGGGCCTTTCTTGCTTCGGTTCTGCTCTCCCACAGAGCGGCATCCAGGCAAATTGTCCGCATCTTATTTCACCTCCGTAAAGGTCTCATAGTGATCATTGGTATAATAGATCTTGCCATTTTTGCCGATGATCAGGCGTTCTGTTCCGCGGAAACCACCATGATAATTCACATCGCATTCAATATATGTGGTATTTTCAGGCAGCTGACCTTCATAGTTGCCAAATCGGTCTCCACCGATGGATTTGCCCGGCGCTACCTCCCACAGGTTGCCCTTGGAGCTGACCCAGCCGAGGTTCTGCGCTTTGGACTTGGTAATGTAGTTGGACGGCAGTTTGCCATATAAACGATAGTATGCCGCTACCTCTTCCGGCGTATCATAGGTACCGTTTTTATCAAGGACCGGTGCTTCCTACGGTACTTCGTAACGGCTCCAAAGGCTGACACCGTCATCGGTATAGTATGCCAGCTTGCCCTCTTCCTGTTGAATCAGGGCATCCTGTTCAGAAAGGATAACGATGCCATCGGCATCCATTTCCCACATTCCCTTTTCCGTAACCACCTGTTTGGCGGTGGTATCGGTCAGGGTGTAGGTGCCGTCTTCTTCAAAGCTGAGCAGCTTTTCCGCTTCCTTGAAGGTGATTACACTGCTGCCGTCCGTGTAGCTTTCCTCCTGCCAGAGACCCACAGGAAACACCGTTTCCCCCAGTGCAGGCAGCACAAGCAGCAGACACAGCAGCAGACACAATAATTTCTTCATGCATTTTATCTCCGTTTTTCATTTTCGGTCCTACGACCATCCACCACATTATAGCAAAACACCGCAATGATTTCAATTGATTTAACAGGAGGTTTTCATGAACAAGCTCTTATCCTGTTCCGAACGCATCGGCTGCA
>JAKSQG010000140.1 GCA_024404275.1 Clostridia bacterium
CCGGGCGCTGCGGCTGACGCGGCGCGGCGGAATAAGAGGAGGTCAGCTCCACGTAGCCTCGTTTGGTATAACGGTTTTCCTGCGGGTTATTCTGCATGGTCTTTCCTCCTTCTTCAATATTGTCTGATCAGGGCTTTTGCGGCGCGCAGACCGTCAACGGCGGCGCTCATGATGCCGCCCGCGTAGCCCGCGCCCTCGCCCGCGGGGAACACGCCCCGCACGGTGGATTGCAGCGTTTCGTCACGGGGAATGCGCACTGGGCTGGAAGAGCGCGCTTCAATGCCCGTCAGCACGGCGTCGGGCAGGTCGATGCAGTGCAGCTGCCTTTTGAGCAGCGGGATGCCCGCCCGAAGGCTTTCCGCGGCAAAGGCAGGCAGCACCTCGTCAAGGCTTGTCCATGTCACGCCGGGGCGGTAGCTCGGCTGCACCGGGCCGCCAAAGGTACTGGGCCGGCGGTTCAAAAAGTCCTCCATGCGCTGCGCCGGGGCACGGTAATTGCTTCCGCCCGCCGCAAACGCACGGTGCTCCCATTCGCGCTGCATTTCAATGCCCGCCAAGGGATGGTCGGAGGGAAAATCCTCCGTCCGCACATCCACCAGCAGGGCGGCATTGGCGTTTTCGCCGTCACGGGCAAACACGCTCATGCCGTTGGTGCACACGCCGCCTTCCTCGCTGGCCGCGGCGATGACCTGACCGCCGGGGCACATGCAGAAGGAATACACGCCGCGTCCATCGGGCAGTTTGACATGGATGTGATACTCCGCCGCGCCGAGCAGACCGCTGTCGGCGGCTTTGCCGTACTGCGAGCGGTTGACCAGCATTTGGGGATGCTCGGCCCGGACGCCCACGGAAAAGGGCTTCTGCTCCATGCGCAGACCGTCGGCATAAAGCTGCCGCACGGTGTCGCGGGCGCTGTGCCCCAGCGCCAGGATGACGCTGTCGCAGGGCAGCTCGCTTTCGCCTTCGCTGTCTTTGATGTGCAGTGCACGCACGGTGCCGTTTTCGGAAATCAGCCCCAGCAGCTTTGTTTCAAAGCGCACCTCGCCGCCAAGGGCAATGATCTCTTCCCGGATGGCGGCCACCGCGCCGGGCAGGCGGTCGGTGCCCACATGGGGATGCGCCTCGTATAAGATGTTTTCGGGCGCGCCGTGACGCACCAGCTCCTCCAGCACCTGACGGCAGGCGGGGTCCTTGATGCCGGTCGTCAGCTTGCCGTCGGAAAAAGCGCCTGCGCCGCCCTCCCCAAACTGCACATTGCTTTCGGGGTCCAGCGTGCCATCGGCAAAAAACCGCTGCACGCTCTTTTTTCTGTCCTCCACCCGCTGCCCTCTTTCCAGACAGATGGGGCGAAGCCCCGCCCGTGCCAGATACAGGGCGGCAAACAGCCCGCAGGGACCCAGTCCCACCACCACGGGGCGGTTCGCCTTGGGCGTCACCGTTTCGCAGCACAAGGGCTGCGCTTCGGGCGCCTTGGAGGCGGTGCCGGGCTTCAGGTGTTTCAGAAGGTCATCTTCGTTTTCCAGTCCGATATCGACCGCGTATACAAAGCACAGCTTTGCCTTGTCGCGGGCGTCCACGCTTTTTTTGCTCACATGCCATTCGGTCACCCGGCTTTCGGGAATGCGCAGCTTTTTCAGGGCAAGCTCAAAAGCCCGCCTGTCCGCTTCCCGGCACAGGGGCACCGAAATGTTGGCAACTCGCAGCATGGGCAGACCTCCCTTATACTATTTTATTATAGCATGAAGCAGCCGTATTGTCACTACACCAAATACTGTGGAGGGGCATTGCGATGGCACACAGATGAATGTAAACAATTTTCCCCTTCGTTGCGTTCATGCCGTTTATTGGGTATAATATGATGAATATTCTCCCAAAGGCAAAGGAGTTTCCCCATGCTGAAAGACAGCCTTCTGACTTTAGTTTCCGCCCTTTCCAAAAACATCGGCCGCGTCATCGTCGGCAAGGAGGAAGCCATTCATTTGGCGCTCATCGCCCTCATCTGCCGCGGTCATGTGCTCATTGAGGATGTACCCGGCGTGGGCAAGACCACCATGGTCGCCGCCCTCGCCCGTTCTCTTTCCTGCTCCTTCAAGCGCATTCAGTTTACGCCCGACGTGATGCCCAGCGACATCACGGGCTTTACCATGCCGTCACTGACGACCGGGCAGATGGAATTCCGCCCCGGCGCCGTCATGAGCCAGATCGTGCTCGCCGATGAGATCAACCGCACCTCGCCCAAAACGCAGTCCAGCCTGCTGGAGGTGATGGAGGAGCGTCAGGTGACGGTGGACGGCGTCACGCATCCGCTGCCCGCACCGTTCATGGTGCTGGCGACCCAGAACCCTGTGGATTTTGTGGGCACCTATCCCCTGCCCGAGGCGCAGATGGACCGTTTCTTTCTGCGCATCAGCATGGGCTATCCCACCCTGGAAGAGGAAATGGACATTCTGGAGCGCTATACCGGCCGCTCCGTACCGCTCACGACCCTGCAGCCCGTCTGCACCGCCGAGGATGTGCTGGCCATGCAGCAGGCGGTGGGTGAGGTGTACACCGCGCCCGAGCTGCGTGCCTATGTGGCGCAGCTGGTCGCCGCCACGCGTACGCATCCCCTGCTGACGCTGGGTGCCTCGCCCCGCGGCTCCATCGCGCTGCTGCGCGCCTCGCAGGGCTGTGCCCTGCTGTCGGGGCGGGATTATGTGCTGCCCGAGGATGTCAAGTTCATGGCCGTGCCCGTGCTGGCGCACCGTCTGGTGCTCTCTCCCGAGGCACGCATGAAGGGTCAGACGGCCGACGGCATCCTGTCCTCCCTGCTCTCCTCCGTGCCCGTCCCCGTACGCCTCAAATGACGCTGCGCGGCTTTTTCATCCTCACGGCCTCCCTGATGTCCTTTCTGTTCGGGCTGGCCTCCGGCACGCGGTTCTTTTATATCGCGGCCGTCTTTGGCGTGCTTGCGCTTGTGTACAGCGGCTTTGGGCTGCTGCTGCTGCGCCTGACGCTGTGCTGTGAGATGGATGAAACCGAACAGAGCGTCCCCCGCGGCGGCGGCTTTTCGGCTGCCGTGCGGTTCCATCACCGTTCCTATCTGGCACCCGCCAGCTGGTCGCTGGATTGCCGCTTCGGCGAAGAACGCTTTCTGCACGCCTTTGTCTGCCGCACCGCCGCCCGCCGTCCTGAGCTGACCATTGACCTGCCCGGCACCCATGTCGGCTGCCGCCGTCTTTCGATCCTTTCCGCCGCCTGCAGCGACCCTTTGCACCTGTTCCGCTGCCGTGTGCGCCTTGCCGTCACCAGCGGTGAGATGCTGGTGCTGCCCCGTCCCTTTGAAGCCATGAATCTGGAATACGCGGGCAGTGATGACGGCTCCGCCCGCGGACTCACTGCCGCGGAGGATGCTTCCTACCCCGACAGCACCCGCGCGTGGCGCAGCGGCGACCCGCTCAAGCACATCCACTGGAAGCTGAGTGCCTGCCGCGGCGAGCTCATCGTGCGCAGCTTTGAAACACCCGCCCCGCCCGGCACGCTCATTTTGACCGATTGCTCCGCGCCCGCCGCGCAGGGCGAAGAAGCGCTGCTGCTGCGCGACGCCCTGACCGAAACGGCGCTTTCCGCTGCCGATATCCAACTGTCCCATCAGTCGCCCGTGCGCATGCCCTTCTATGACGAAAAGGTGGCAGAATTCCGTGCCGCCGCCGAGGGCAGCACCGAAGGGCTCAAAAACATGCTTGCCCGCCTCACCTTTTCCTCCCCGCAGGATTTCGGGCGTGTGCTTTTATTGGAAGCCCGTGCCGCCGTATCGGTGGGCGCCGTCATCATCATCACCACGCGTCTTTCCGCGCTGCTCAGCGATGCCGTACGCGACATCCGCCGCATGGGTCCCAATGTGCGCGTTTACCTGATCACCGCAAATCCCAACGAAGCCGACCCGGATTGCATTTCGCAG
>JAKSQG010000141.1 GCA_024404275.1 Clostridia bacterium
GCCCAAGCGGCGGAAATGAAAAAAGATCTGGTCATTGAATGTGTTCCCGAACAGGAAAAAACAAAACATCTGGCATTGTCAAATGGATTCACTTATACGGGTCATTTCGATCATCTTGATGTGTTCAGATTGAAGCTGCAAAAATAATTCAAAATCAACCTCGTTTTTATTCTCCGTGCAAAAATCAAAATTCCAAACAGACCCATCTCAAAAACGGGCACCGGATGTCCTCCGATGCCCGTTTTTCTTGTATTACCATCGGCCGCCGTGGTTGCCGCGTTCCTGTTGAGGTCCACCGAAGTTTCTGTCGCCGTTGCCGCCATAGACAGAGCTGCTGCCGTTTACCACGGTCTGTGTCTCTTCGCCGCAGCGCAGCGTCAGGTGGACGCCTTCGGCAACGCCCTCGATGCTGAAAATCACCAGTTGATACGCGTTGGCCGGCGTGAAGGAAGCCAGCACCTGCCCTGCCTCATCGGCAATGGTGATGGTTTCTCCCGCCTGATGCATCCTGTTCAGCATTTGAATCGTAGTGCTCTGCGCAGACGCGTCATCGAACCCCTGCAGCATCATGGTGCCAACGCCCGTTGCCATCACCGTTCCGCCGCTGATGAGACCCGTTCCGTTATAATCAATGGGGACCTCACCGTTCCGGGTCGGACCGCTGATTGTGATGAATCCGCCGGAAATCGCCAGATCGCCATTGGAATCCAGCCCATCACTGCCGGACTGCAATGTCACCGTACCCCCGGAGATACTCAGCAGCACGCCTTCCTGCGCCCCTTCGCCGCCTGCTCCGCCGCGATTCATTCTGCCACCCCAGCTCCTCTGAGTTTCTCGGTCATTGTTCCATCCACCAAACGGGTTTTGCGTATCCTTTTCTCCCTTGTCAAAAGGATTCCCGTCCGGCATGCCGCCTCCCATTGGTCCAAACTCCATTCCCTTCTCTGTACCGGCAGAAGTATTGAGGGCATCATCCTCGGCAATGATAAACACATCGCCATCCATGATGTAGATTTGTTTGCCCTCGATGCCTTCATAACTCTGCAGAATCTGCACTGCTCCGCCGGCAACGGTCACGCTCGTTTCCGCGTGGATGCCGTCGTCTCCCGCCCGGATGATCAGTTCTCCGTCCTGCATCAGGATTCCGCCCTTTTCGGCATCCTCGTCATCGCCGTCTGTATGCAGGCCATCGCTGCCCGCGGTCACCGTGAGGGTGCCGCCGCCGATGCGAATGCTATCGTTGGCCTCCAGACCATGTCTGGCTGCCTGAATCACGATTTCGCCCCCGGTGATCTTCAGATCATCCTTGCATACGATGCCATGCGCAGCGCCGCTGACGGCGAGGGCGCCGGAGCCGTTGAGGACCAGGTCGGCTTTGGAAAAGATCACGCCATCCACGGTGCCCAAATCAGTCTTTTCCGCTGCCCCGGTTGCCTCCAGCACATTGACGCTTTCTTCCGCCAAAGTGACAAAAACCTTATCCGCGCTTTCAATCACCAGGGCGGCAGGGCCGCTGCTGTGGATGGAAGCGTTTTGCAGCACCAGCTGCACCTTGTCCTGCTTGCCGGCGGCTACAGACAGCGTGCCGTTCCATTCGCCGTTCACAAGGTAGGTTCCTGCGGACATAATGCGGCAGACATTGCCCTCCCACGCCACGGCAGCACCGGTGCTTTCCGCACCTGTCAGATTCACGATGACCGCGGTGGAAAGATCATATTCTCCGCTCAGGTCACGATCGGTAAACATAGCTTTATCCTTATTGCTGTCTGCCGCCAGAGCTGGAAAAGTGCCCATCAGCAGGGTGATTGCCATCAGCAGGGACCATACTTTTTTCATGGTTGCGTTTCTCCTTCAACGGGGATGTTATCGGCTTGATTATCGCAGATTTTTTTTGATAAACAGTGAAGCAAATGTAAACAAATTCAAAACTTTGGGTATTTGGGTGCCGAACTTTTGCCAGCAGGGCATTTTTATGCTATGATGAATGTATCGAATGATTCAGATCCCTGCAAAAAGAGGCGATATAATTGAACAGAGCGATCTCTCTGCTGTTTGTCCTAATGGTATTATGGACTGCAGCGGCACACGCGGAAAGCTGTGAGGACGGCGTCTGCCCCCTCCCGCTTGTCAACGAAAATAACGAACCCGTGTATGCCATCGTATCCCCGGTCGGCTACCACGCGGTGGAGCCCATCAAGCAAGCTCCCCGGCTCGATACCCTTTAGGGCAAGACCATTGCCCTGGTCGGCGGCAGCTTCATGGCTTCTGTCACCCACGACGAGCTGCGCAAGTGCATTGAACAGGCTTACCCGACCGCCACCCTCTATCTCTTTCAGGATGTCGGCAGCGGAGGTCCTTATTCTGTCTTCGGTCAAAGCAGGCAAACGGTCAATTTTCAGCAAAAGCTGCAGCAGCTGGGAGTGGATGCCGTCATCAGCGGCAACTGCGGCTGCGGGCTGTGCACCACCAAGGAGACCGGTTCTTCCATCGCCGCGGAATACATCGGCATTCCCACCGTCACGGTCGGCGCGCCCACCTTTATCGCGCAAATTCATTCCACCGGTGTCAACCGCGGCGTGCCGGTGCTGCGTACCGCAGAGTACCCCGGCGCCTTTGCCGCTCACACGGAGGAAGAGCTGCGCCGTAACGCCCGGGAGGTCCTGTGGCCGCAAATTGAGCAGGCACTGCTGCAGCCCATCTCGCCGCAAGAGATCATGCAGTACGCCACCGCCGGTAAACGCCCCTATGATGAGGTCATCTATACCGGCTCCTTCAGTGAAGTACAGGAGTTCTGTCAAATCAACGACTGGACGGACGGTCTGCCCGTAGTGCCTCCCACCGACGCGCTGGTAAAAGAATACCTGCGCTTCACGCCCTATGAGGCTTCCCGGCAGCTGGGCATATATGCCCTTGCGTATCGGGAATGTACAGTATACACCGTGGCCGTCAACGCGGTCATGGCCGGTGTACCCAAGGAAATGATGCCCATCTGCATCGCGCTCACACAGGCGCTGGGCAACGGTGAGTGGCGCAAGCCCCTCGCCAGCACCCACGGCTGGTCACCCTATGCCTGGCTGAACGGCCCGCTGGCCCGTCAATTGGGCATCGACTGCGGTCAGGGCATGATCAGCGAACAGGCCAACAAAATGCTGGGCCGCTTCATCGATCTGATGATGCTGAACCTTGGCGGTTACTATATCAAGGAAAACCGCATGGGCACCTATGGCTACCTGACTCCCTTCACCTTCGCATAGGATGAGGAAGCCTGCCTGCGCGTGGGGTGGAAGCCCTATCATGTGCAGCACGGCTATCAGTGGAACGACAACACTGTCACCGTCGCCTCGGCGCTGTCATGGGGCAACAATGTGACGCCTTCGGTGGAGGATGCCGGGCAGATCATGCAGCTGCTGGCCTTTGACATCACCGAAAAGCAGCAAAACGGTCTGGGAAATACCAATCCGCAGGTCTACCGCACGCTTCTTCTGACCGAGCCGGTAGCGCAGAACCTGGCCAAGGTATACAGCAGCAAAGCTTCTTTGGAAAGCGCGCTGATCGAAACTGCCCGCCGTCCGCTATACATGCGGGCATACGCCAATTACTGGGCCAACACCGGCAGCGACCAAAGCCGCAATTACACCTTTGAACAGTATTACCGCAAGCTGCTGCGCGATGAAAACGAGCAGGCTGCCCTGACCGATGTGCCGGACTGGATGAAGGGCATCACCGACCAGACCAAAGTGGTCACCATCGCCACCATGCAGGAAGGTCAGACCGCCATGCTCATCGCCGGCGATGACGCACGCAACAAATTCATGGTCGTTCCCGGCGGCGGTTATGTCACCCTTCGCATCGAATTGCCCGACAACTGGGACGAATTGCTGGCGCCTATGGGCT
>JAKSQG010000142.1 GCA_024404275.1 Clostridia bacterium
TTTGCCGAGGAAATGATCGCCTCCGGCACCGTCGCCGCCATCAAAGCCGAAGAGGGCAATCTCCGCTACGATTACTTCTGCCCCCTCGGGGATGACTCCACCGTGCTGCTCATCGACAGCTGGACCGACCAGCACGCCATCGACCTCCATCACGCCTCCCCCATGATGAAAACCATCATCGCCCTCCGGGAAAAATACGACCTGCACATGACCGTTGAGCGGTATGTTTCCGACTCAGAAGTGCCCGATTCCGATCAGAAATTCATTCGTAAATAAAGCCCGGCGGTGCGTCATTGAACAAATCGTCCTCCTGTGTTATAATTGATACGGAAACTGAAATCATTCTCTTTGTCAGCTGGCACGGATAACTCGAAAACAGGTTGTCTTGCGTCAGCTGTTTTAATAGCGATCCAGACGGAAGGAAACAGAACCATGGAAACGATCTTTTATAACGCGTCCTTCACCACGATGGATGAAAGCTGTCCCACGGCGGAGGCGGTGCTGGTCCGCGACGGACGGTTTGCGGCAGTCGGCAGTTATGACGATGTGCTGGCACAAGCCTCTCCCGAGGCGAAGCGTGTCGACCTCAAAGGCGCCGCCGCGTATCCCGGCATGATCGATTCGCACCTGCACATCCTCAACCTCGCCATCATGTCCCGTGAGCTGGTGCTGACGGAGATCCGCCGCCGTGCAGACCTGTTTGCCGCGGTCGCCGCCCGCGCCGATAAAACGCCCGCAGACGCCGTCATCGATGGTCGTGGCTTCAATGAGGACCTTTGGGACGACCGTACACTGCCCACCCGCAAAGAGCTGGATGCCGCCGCGCCCCATCACGCGGTGCGCCTGACCCGTGTGTGCGGTCACATGGTCATCGCCAATTCCAAGGCCATTGAGCTGGCAGGCATCACGGCGCAAACGCCCGTGCCCGAGGGCGGCGCCATGGACCTTGAAAAGGGCATCTTTGCCGAAAACGCGATCAACCTGCTGTTTGCCGAAGAGGGCGACCCGGGTGAGGCGCTGTGCAAGGAACTGCTTTTTGAGGGCATGAGCATGGCCGCCAAGGCCGGTCTGACCGCCATTTATTCCGATGATTTTTACACCGGCAATTACAGCATGCACACGGTGGCCGCCGCCTACCGCGCGCTTGAAAAAGAAGGCAGAATGCCCGTTCGCGTCGTGCAGCAGTGCGCCCTTGCCACCGATGCGCTGTGGAATGAGTTCATTTCATCGGGCTTCCGCTATGGTCAGGGAAGCGATATGTACCGCATCGGTCCGCGCAAGCTCTACGCGGATGGCTCTTTGGGTGCCCGCACCGCATGGCTCACCGTGCCCTATGCCGATGCCCCCGACCGGCAGGGCGTGCCCATCTATGCCCAGCAGGAGCTGAACCGCCTCGGCGCGCAGGCGCACGCGGCGGGCATGCCCTTCATCGTGCACGCCATCGGCGACGCGGCGACCGAAAGCGTTTTGAATGCCATTGATTACGCCCGCCGCACCATCCCCGGCACCGATGACCTGCCCAGCGGCATCGTCCATTGTCAGATCACCTCCGCCGACCAGCTGGAGCGCATCGCCCGTGAGCATGTGACCGTGTATGCCCAGCCCGTGTTTACCGAATATGACCTGCACATCTGCCGTGACCGCGTGGGCGAAGCGCTGGAAAAGACCAGCTACAACTGGGCCACGCTCTACCGCAGCAGCGCCTGCATCTCCTCGGGCAGCGACTGCCCCGTGGAACCGCTCGACCCCGCCATCAACATTTACTGTGCCGTGACCCGCATGGATTTTGACCGCACGCCCGAAGGCGGCTGGCTGCCGGAACAGCGCCTCACCGTACAGGAGGCCATCTCCTGCCACACCGTGCAGGCCGCCCGTGCCGCGCAGCTGGACGACCGTCTTGGCAGGATCCGTCCCGGTTATCTGGCGGATATGACCGTCTTTGATACGTCTCTGGAGCGCCTTTCGCCCGAGCTTCTCAAGGAGGCAAAACCGCTTTTGACCGTCGTGGGCGGCATCGTCCGTCCCTGCTGACCGGCGAAACCAAGGAGAGCCTATGAGCAATACGCACATGCAGCTTCACCCCGATTTCAAACAGCTGTCGATGATCCATCCGCCCATCAACCGTTTCAGCATCGCCCTGATTCAGCCTTTGATGCGGCTGCTTTTGCGGCAGCAGCGGTCCGACGCGGCGCTTGAGGTCAAGCGGCTGAAAATCGATACCGCCGAGGGGCATCGTCTGCCCGCCCTGCTCTATACGCCCAAAGACGTCAAAACCAACGGCTGCCTGCTTTTCATTCACGGCGGCGGCTTCGTGTTCCCCGCCGCGCCGCATCATTATGCCCTTGCCCGCCTCTATGCCGTCCACGCCGGCTGCAGGGTGCTGCTCATCGATTATCGTCTGGCGCCCAGGCATCCCTTCCCCGCCGCGCCGCGGGACTGCTTTGCCGCCTACCGCTGGCTGCTCGATCACGCCGAAGTGTTGGGCATCGATCCCGCCAAGATCGCCGTGGGCGGCGACAGTGCCGGCGGCACGCTCTCCATGGTGGTCACGCTGATGGCGCTCGAGCAGCATGTGCCTGTCCCCTGCGCCCAGCTGCTGACCTACCCCTCCGTGGGCAACTGCGGCGAAACGGAATCCATCCGCCTGTACACCGACACCCCCATGTGCAGCAGCAAGGACATGGCCAAATACGGCCGTCTCTACACCCCCGACCCCAACGCGGACAAGCTCATTTACCGCTCCCCCATCGAAGCCGAAAGCCTCGAGGGGGTGCCCCCGACCTATATCGAAACCGCCGAGTTCGATTGTCTGCGGGACGGCGCGCTCCTGTACGCCGAAAAGCTGCGGCAGGCCGGCATCCCCGTGGAGCTGCACCCGACAAAAGGCACTGTGCATGGCTATGACATGGCGCTCAGAAGCGGCATCGTGCAGGGTCTCATCCGCAAGCGCACCGCCTTCCTGACCAACATCTTTGAAACGCACTGAATCGAGGAAATACCCATGAAGATCGAACCCCATGAATATGACCTGAACGGCCGCAAATTGATCCTCCGCAGCGCTGTCCGGGAAGACGCCCCCATGCTGCTGCCCTACCTCAAAAGGGTCTGCGGCGAAACCCGTTTTTTGCTCCGGGAGCCCGATGAGTGCCGGGACATGACCGTGGAGCAGGAGGAAGCCTTTATCACAAGCCATCTGGAGTCCCCCAAAGCCTGCCTGCTTCTGGCCGAGCTGGACGGCGAATACATCGGCAACGCCTCCTTTGATGTGGCAGGCCGCAGCCGCCGCAACGCCCACCGGGCCGAAATCGGCATCGCGCTGTATCAGGCTTACACAGGCCTTGGCATTGGCAAAACGCTGTTCGCGCTCATTCTGGAAACCATCAGACAATGCGGTTTTGAGCAGGCGGAGCTGACCGTGGTCTCGGGCAACGACCGCGCCATTCATCTCTACCGCTCCTTCGGCTTCCAATAGACCGGCCGTCTCCCCAAAGCCAACAAATACGACGACGGCACCTATGCCGATGACATTTTCATGATGAAGCCCCTGAACTGAAGTTTCTTTTCATCAAAACAGGACTGCCGCGTTCCTTTGCGGCAGTCCTGTCTGTTTTTGTGGTCCTGTCAGTAGGAAACGACCAATTGCATCTTGAACCGTTCCTCACCGTACACGGCATGGGGAATGTCCTTGGGCATCACCAGCGTATCACCGGCTTCCAGATAAAACACCTCGCCGCCCACAGTGAAGCGTCCCTTTCCCTCCAGCACGGTCACCATCGCGTCCCCCGCCGCGGCGTGTGTGGAGATCTCCTCGCCCTTGTCAAAGGAAAAGATCGTCATGCTCACGCTGTCATTCTGCACCAGCGTTTTGCTCACCACCTGACCTTCCTGATA
>JAKSQG010000143.1 GCA_024404275.1 Clostridia bacterium
CAGCGATGTAACGGTTCCCAATTGCTTCAGAGTATAATCCTCCGCCGTCGGCACTCTGGTGGGGGCGGCGGTGTGCTTTACCGCAGTGGTGGAATTGGGCTTGGCAGTCGCGTTTGGCTTGGGCGTGCTGCCCGGTTTGATGGTCGCGGTGGTAACGCCCGGTACGACCGTTTCCGTGCTGCCGGGGATGGGGGTTCCAACAGGCACAGGCGCTTCGGTAGCGGGTGCTTGGGTAGCCTCCGGCTTAGGACCGACGAACTTCACCTTGGCAGGATCATAATCGTTATACATGGGAAAGCCTTGATCCAGCGTTGTGATGGCATAAATAGTGCCTGAGGGATAAGAAATTGCGCAACGTTTTCTTAGGGCTTCCAAATCATCTGTCAGGGCGCCGGGGAACGTATCTACACACCCATCAGTGTACCATACGTACTTCGAATTACCTTTCACATGAACATCTGAAGGGTAAACCCAGTATTCGTGCAACGCTCCGTTTTTGAAATATAACAGTGTATGCATATCTGGGTCAGACCATGTATCTCCAGATTGTACATATGCGCCGGCAGTGACCGTATCCACAGCTGTCAACACAATACTCCCATCTTCCGCTGTGACCTTTTTGTATACGGTAATATCCTTCGTTAGATTAGCATTACAGTGCTGGGCCCATGTTTTTTCTGTCCATTCCTGAGCTAAAGCTGCAGAAAATATCAGAAAAATAATCAGTAGGATGATTGAGAATACCTTTGGCATCAGTCCGTTTTTCATAACGATCCTCCTTTTGCATTCATGATATATAACGAAGCAAGTACAAGTTTTATTGCAGTTGTTGACAATTAATTATTTTGCTATAGAGTGAATACTTTGCTTTAACTGCATTTCTACTGCCATATGGCGCAGTGCGTCTTGGGTGCAGGAAGCGCACCTCTACGGTGTCGCACTGGATACCAACGGCTGATAACTAAAAACGCCCGGGGCGCCGCAAGGTGCCTCGGGTAGCCGATGGGTTCTATTGCTTAACCTTTTCACGGAAGGTTAAGAACGCTATGTTATTATGGGGGAGGGTACGCTTTTCATGCTGAAAAGCATGCCCTCCTCCAACCCCGCTTGAGAAAAAGCAGTATTTATGATCGGTATAACACCATTGTACTTTTGATTAGAATCCCCTTCCATCTCTGTAAGTGTGTTATTATATACAGATCAATACTGCTTTTTCTCGGAAGGTTTGGAAACCATGCTTTTTGGCTACAAAAAGCGTGGTTTCCAAGAAACCTCCGTCGTTCACCGTCCCCGTTATTCCCCGCGGGAGATGCTCTTCAAGTGATGCATCACGGGGTTCTCTTCTGAAAAATAAGCGGAAAGCGTTTGATATTCCTTGTAAAGCGGCAGGTACTGCGCGGTGGCTTCGGGATTGGGGGTATAGGTCACATCACCCAGACAGTTCATGGCGGTTACCGCTTCATCCAGCGTGGGGTACAGCCCGGCGGCGGTGGCGGCAAACATGGCGGAACCCACACAGGCGGCGGGCAGCGGCGCGGAGCAGCGCAGCGTTTTGCCCGTCACATCGCTGATGATCTGCATAAACAGCGGGTTTTTGTAGCTGATGCCGCCGCCCACATGCAGGATGTTGAGCAGGATGCCCTGCTCCTCATACGCGTCGATCATGCGGCGTACGGCAAAGGCAAGGCTTTCCAGCAAAGCGCGGTACATCTGCTCGGGCGTGGTCTGCAGCGTCATGCCCAGGAACATGCCCGATACGTTCATGTCTCCGCGGGATTTGTCGCCGTTCCACCAGTCAATGGCGAGCAGACCCGTGGAGCCGGGGCGCATGGCGGCGGCTTTTTCGGTCAGCAACTGATGTACGCTGATGCCGCGTGAGGCAGCTTCCTCTGCCGTTTGCGGCGGCACGCAATGCCCCACAAACCAGCCCAGCAGGTCGCCGAAGGCCGCCTGACCGGAGGCATAGCCCCAATAGCCGGGCAGAATGCCGTTGTTGCCGATGGTGCAGGCGCCGTGTACGGGGCGCATCTCCCTGGCGCACAAAATGAGCGCGGCGGAGGTGCCTGCGGAAAGCATGGCGGCGCCGTCACCACTGACGCCCACACCGGGCAGGGCAACGTGACCATCCGCCTCAAACACGCCCACGGCAATGCCGGGGCACAGGCCAAGGCGTTCCGCCATGGCGGGGCACAGCTCGCCCGCTTTCTGCGCGATATCGACCTTCTGACCGCTCATCAGCGTATCCGCCCAGCCGCGAAGCTCGGGGTATGCTTCCTCCAGACAGGGGGGCAGACCGATGCCGTCGCGGTAGAAGGCTTTGTTGCGCATGGAGGCCAGCGCGCGGATGGTGGTGCCCGTCATCATGGAGGTGACCCAGTCGCCTGCCTCCATGTAGCGCGCCATAGTGTCAAACACTTCGCGGTCGTGGTGCAGCACCTCCAACAGTTTGGAGGGCAGGCACTCGGGCGATACGCGGCCGCCGGTGAGCAGCAGCAGCTCGGGATCTTTTTCGGCAAACAGGGCGGTCAGGGCATCTGCCTCCGCCTGTGCGCCGTGATGCTTCCATACCTTGCACCACGCATCGGGACGGGAGGCAAAGCGGGGGTCGTTGCACAAAGGCTTGTTGTTTTCATCCACCGGCATCACGGTGCTGGTGGTAAAGTCAATGCTGATGCCGCGGATGCTTTCAATCGGCACGCCCGCCTTTTCCACTGCGCCGCGGACGGAAATGGTCAGCGATTCCAGATAATCGTTGGGGTCCTGCAGCGACCAGCCCATGGGCATGCGGGTGCCGTTGGGCAGGCAGTCGGTCATGACGGCGTGGGTATAGGGGTGGTCGCACTGGGAAAGCACGGCACCGTCCGATACGCGGCACACGATCGCACGGGCGGAAAGGGTGCCGTAATCGACGCCGATGGTGTAAAGCTTGTCATTCATGCGGGAATGTTCCTCCTCAGCCCAGATAGGCACCCTGCTGCTTGAGCGTTTCGATCAGCGCGGGCACATCGGCCTGACGGGGAGAAACGTTGTTTTTGAGGCACAGCGCGGCGGCGGTGCCGGCAGCCTGACCCAGCGCCATGCAGGGCGGCATCACGCGGATGGCACCCGCGGCTTCCGAGGTGGCGGAAACGCAGCGGCCGGCGACCAGCAGGTTGTTGACCTTCTGCGGCACCAGGCAGCGGTAAGGCACACCATAGTATTCGCCGTTCTCAACCGTCACATACTCGTTGCTCATGGGACCGAAGCGGCCGTGCACGTCAATGGAGTTGGCGGCCAGCAGCACGCTGTCCTCCGGCACATGACCCTGCAGCACATCCTCGGTGCAGAGGGCGTATTCGCCGCGGATGTGACGAGTCTCGCGGATGCCGATGTGCGCGGGGGTGCCCATCAGCACGGCGTTTTCACAGCCGGGGACGTATTTTTTGAAGAAAGCAAAGATCTGCTGCACCTGACGGCGGCCCTCCGCCTCGGCTTCGGACACGCTGACGGGGTCGGTGCCGATGACGCCCATGATGCGGCTGGTGTTGATGTTCCACTCGTCCTTGCGCACGCCGCGGAACAGACCGATGGAAACGCGCTTGAGGTTCCAGTCGCCCGCTTCACGCGCCTCGGTGACGCGCCAGTGCAGGGAGCGGTAGTTGACACCGTCCTTGCGGTAGAAATTATCGCGGTTCTTTTCGATGTCTTCGTCAATTTTGTCGCTGTCCACATTGCCGATGCGGAAGAACATGGTGGCGGGCTGGATGCGGCCGGAGGCTTCATCGCCCATCTCGCAAGGCACACCGCTGCGGAACGCAAGGTCGGCATCGCCGGTGCAGTCGATAAACATTTTGCCTTC
>JAKSQG010000144.1 GCA_024404275.1 Clostridia bacterium
AGGCTGATAAGCAGAACGGTTGCCCTTCTTTTTGATGAGCTTATAATAAAGGAAAAGCATTATCGGAACAGGCGCAAAAGCGCAGGTGTTCATAACCGCCGCTATAGAGGCGTCAAGGTTCATTACGCCGGAAATGAGCGTGTTCTGGCCGATAACAAACATCAGGATGGACGGCACAAGTGCCATCATGGTGCCTGCCATGATGATGCCGTAGTCCTGTGCCTCTTCGTTTTTGAGCATACCGATGCCGATCTGGATGGTGCGCATGTTCTTGGAGTTGACAACAAGCAGCGGCCACAGATACTGGTTGTAGGTCTGAATGAAGCTGTAGATTCCGACCGCCCCCAGGAAAGGCAGCGTGAGCGGGAAAGCGACCTTCAGGAAAAACTGGAAGGAGTTGGCGCCGTCGATCTGCGCGGATTCGTACAGCTCCTTGGGCAGCGACTTATACGCCTGACGCAGATTGAACACGCTGAACGCGCTGGTCAGGTACGGCAGCAGCAATGCCCAATAGGTATCGATCAGGTGCCACTGTGCGATGGTCAGGTAGTTGGAAATGATGATGGCCTGACCGGGGATCATCATGGTGGACAGGAACAGGAAGAACAACACTTTCTGTCCCTTGAAAGTCAGACAGCCAAAGGCATAACCGGCCAAAGAGCCCGTGATGAGCTGGCAGGACATGATGATGGCCGCCGTGAGGAAGGAGTTGAAGATGAACCGCAGGATGGGCGCCGTCGCCGTTGCCTATTGATAGTTGATGATGTCCACAGGAGACGGCATCAGGCGGATGGGACGGTAATAGAACTGAGCCTCGGTGTACAGGCTGGAAATGGCGCAGTACAGGATGGGTGAGATCACGATCAGGGCCAGCAGCGTGGCAAGGATGCCGCCGATCACGCGTGTCCTTTTGCTGTCGATCACGTGTAGGTCACCTTCCTTTCACCAATGAACTCAATGAGCGTCAGCGTGAACAGGATGGCAAACAAAACGACGGACTGCGCGGAGGCGGTGCCGTATTTGCCGTAACGGAAAGCCTCCTCATAGATCTGATAAACGATGACACGCGTTGCCTGACCCGGTCCGCCGGAGGTAAGCAGATTGACCTGCGCGTACGCCTGGAAGGAGCCGGTCACATTGACGATGAGCAGATAGAACAGCGTGGGCGAAATGCAGGGCAGCGTGACATGCCAGTGCTTCTGGTAGAAGTTGACACCTTCAATGGCTGCGGCTTCGTACAGTGCCGCGTCGACACGCTGCAACGCCGCTATCAGGAAGATGTAGTTCATGCCGATGTTGAGCCATATCGTGACGATCTGCACAGTGCCCAAGGCAAAGCGTTTATCCTGTGTCCAGCTGATATCCTGCCCGATGATGGCATTGATGAGACCATTCGTGGGATGCAGCAAAAAGCCCGCGATGACGGCGATACAGGCAGAGGAAACTGCCATGGGCAGGGCGAAGCACGTGCGGGAAAAGCTTCTGCCGCGGAAGGTGATGTTCGCCAGCAGCGCGGCCAACAGACCCAGCAGAATGGAGCCAATGACGACACCGATGGCAAAGCGGAAGGTGACCTCAAGCACTGTGGGGAAGGTGGGCGTGGTAAAGGTCTTTATATAGTTTTTGAAGCCATAATACTTGACCACCTGACCCGTGGCGTTTGTCATCTGAAAGCTCAGATAAATGGTGCGTATAAAGGGATAAAAAACGAAACAACTGAACAGCACAAGGGAAGGAAGAATGTACAGGTAAGGGCTTACGGTCGAAAACCCGAACTTCTTCTTTCTTTTGTTTTTGCTCATGGGATCAGCCGTCCTTTCGCCGGATAATAGAAAAAATGGGGGAAGGAATACTCTTCCCCCATGCGCGGTAAGATCGGATCAATCGAGGCCGTTGACTTCGTTATAGAACTCGATGGCGTCGTTGGACAGCAGACGCATTTCATCAATGGCCTGTTCCAGGGTCAGATCATCCTGCATGTACTTGTTCATGGTATCCTGCCAGATCTGACGCAGCTCGGTCATGCAGCCGGTGTTGGCGCCGGCGCTGATGAGGCTGACAGGAGAATCGAGCAGCTGCTGCACAGCCACCTTGGCGCTGGGATTCTCGGTCAGGTAAGCGGCGTATTCGGGCAAATCATAAGCGCTCTTGCGGACGGCGAAGTAACCGGTGGCCTCAGAGAAGGTAGCGGTCTCCTCGGGATGGGAAGCATAATACTTCACAAATTCCCAGGCATCGGCCTGACGCTGGGCATTGCCGCTGTTGTACATCCACAGGTTGGCGCCGCCAACCAGAACGGCAGTCTGGGCGTCCTTTTCGACAGTGGGCAGATAAGCGGTGCCAACCTTGAAGGTGGCAGCGCTGCTGATGGAACGCAGGGAGGCGGTGGAGTACAGGCACAGGGCGGTATCGCCGGAGCAGAAGGCCACGCGGGAGTCGGAGTTCTTGGTGCCGTAGTTGTAGGCATAGCCATCCAGGCACAGCTGCTTCCAGGTCTGCATGATCTCGGCACCCTTGCCGCTCTCGGTGTATTCCAGGGCGGTGGCCAGGCCGTTGCGGCCGTTTTCGTTGTTCAGGTAGTAGCCACCGTAGCCGGCCAGGAAGTTTTCAAAGTTCCAGCCGTAGATGCCCAGACCGATGGCATACTTGACCTTGCCGGTCGCCTGCAGAACAGGGGCTACTTCGGCAATCTCCGCCAGGGTGGTGGGAACGGCAACGCCGGCTTCCTCAAACAGATCGGCGTTGTAGTACATGACCAGCGAGGAGGGATTGAAGGGGTAGCACTGCAGCTTGCCGTTGATGGTGTAGTAGTTCTTCAGAACATCCACCAGATCATCCAGATCCATGAAGGGATCGGCGTCATAGCAATCCTGGAAAGGTACGACGTAGCCGCTGTTGGCCAGATAGTTGGCGCCTAGCTCGAACATCATGAACACGTCGGGGGCGGTGTTGGCGCCAAAAGCGGACTTCAGCTTGGTGAGGCACTCATCATATTCACCCTGATAGCTGGCTTCGACCCAGATCTCATTCTGGGAGTTGTTGAAGCGCTCGACAACGCCTTCCAGGGCGGTCAGGTTGGAGCTCTTCAGGCTGTGCCAGAAGGTGACCACGCGGCGTCCTTCGGGCGTGGCAGCAGCCTGTTCCGCCATCGCGGAGCAGGACAGAATCATCATCAGTACAAGTACGAGAGCAAACAGCTTCTTCATAGAATATTCTCCTTTCGATAATAAAGACGATTTACATATATAAAACATATCACTGTTTTGCCATATTGTCAATGCATTGATTGCTCTATATCCGGTTTTTATCTGAGAATCAGTAAAAAAACTTTCTCCGCTCCTGCATCAAAAGCCGGTTATTTATAGCATGCCCCTTCCTGTCTTTGTACAGACAATAAACATCCATCCGTCAAGCAGGTGGTTTTCATATTACAATAAAAAAACTCCTTGAAAATCAAGGAGTTTCTGGTGGGATTAGTAGGACTCGAACCTATGACCCCCACGATGTCAACGTGGTGCTCTAACCAGCTGAGCTATAATCCCATGCCCTTACGAGCATAGATACTATACCACATATCTCGCCAAAATGCAAGCATAAATTTACTTAAATCATGCATTATACACAAATTCCTTCTCTGCTTTTATCCAAGGAGAGAAAACAAGGTATTGTCCCAATCAATCAAACCGGCTGTAACAAAAAAAGCATTACTGAAAACTTCCCGATGTGCATTTTTTCGTGTGAAACATATCAATCAGTTAAA
>JAKSQG010000145.1 GCA_024404275.1 Clostridia bacterium
TTTTCGGCGATCAGGTCCAAAGAATCCTGAAACCCGGCACGCTGCTCATCGGTGAGCCCGCTGCCGGCCAGCTCGACCGCCAGACTGGCCTTGCGGCACACGGTCTCGCTCAGCGCAAGCCCCGCCTCCGTCAGGATCAGCCGGGCACGGTACAGCCCCGCAGAGCCGCCCTCCCGCCGGACAAACCCCTTTTTTTCCAGGTCGGATACGGCGCGGGAAACGTCGGATTTGTCCCTGCGGCATAATTCGCCCAGCTTGGCGGAGGAAATGCCCTCGGGATAACGCCGCAGCGTGGTCAGGTAGGCGGCATAGCTGCCCTTCAGGCCGTACAGCGCCAGCTCATCCGCGGCGATCTTGTGCCAGCTGTATTCAATTTCCGATATGCTCATCAGAAACCGTTCAAACCTTTCGGTCATGCTCAAACTACTCCTCTTTGACGGGATGTTGATAAATCAACGTGCGCCAGTGTATCACAAACATGTTGATATGTCAACATGTTCCGCGCAAAAAACGGGCAAGCCGAAGCTTGCCCGTGATGATGCTCAATCAGCGGTTTGCATACAGCTGCGTGGCGCCGCCGGGGGCGTCGGAGAGGCTGTTGCCGTAATACACCGTGCCGCCGCTGCCTTCCCATACATAGCTGTAGGAGGTCGGCACCTTCACACTGCTGCCGTCGGACAGGGTGTAATCGTTCTGGTCAAACATGTAATCGGAGAAACGGTCGGAGGAATAGCTGCCCGTATAGCTGTAGGACATGCTGCTTTCCACCATGGAGAAGGTGAGCGCCGTCATCGAAGCCATGTAGGCGGAGCTTGCGGCGCACATCATGTTGATCTTCTGAATCACTTCGTCGGCAATCTCCTCTGTCAGGCGGTCGTTGAGCGCCATCATCTCGTCATTGACGGAGGTGTTTTCCACAAAGGCGGCAAACGCGCCGTCATGAATGCGCTGATAGCTTTCCAAAGGACACCACAGGATATAATAGTTGGGAATCTGCCATACAATGTTGGTCAGCTTCGCACCGTAGGAATTGGAAGAATACTGATACGCGTAGTCCTCCGCCATCACGCAGATGCAGTAGGTCTTGCCGTCCTGCTCATAAGTGTATACGCGCTCCGCAGCGGTCGTTTCGATCCAGTCCACATAAATGCCGTACCGTGCCAGACCGGGGGTCACGATGTTGTTGATCTGCGCATAGGCGGCATCCATGCGGGGACGGATGGCGGAAATGTCCTCGCTCTTATAATACACGGCATTCGGTTCCCACTGCTTTGCCAGCGCGTCGCAGTAGCCGTCCGCGTTGACATAGCGGCGCATGAAGCTCATGGTCTGTATGTCCAGCTCGCCTTCCTTGTGCTGCAGCAGCGAATGGGAGGAATAGACTCTGTCAAGGTAATCCTCACCGTAATAATACATCATTCTGGCATCATCCTGCTTGCTGCTGACAGTGACGGATACGCGGATGGGGTGTCCGAGCGTGCTGTTTTCATCGCAGTTGTTGATGATGCGGGTGCCGGTATAGCCGCTTGGCAGCGCGTACTGCCCCATGATGGCGGTATCCCAGTCGATGGGCTTGATGGTAAAGCCCGCGGCGGCAGAGGAGGTCTTGGAGGACGAACTGCCGCTGATGCCGGGCACAGCGGCCTGGGCGGGCAGGGTGCTGATGAGCAGCAGCACCGCCAGCAGTACGGAAAGCATGCGTTTCATGAAAAATCTCCTTTCATGAAGGGTCGGTCGGGGGGAGAATATATTTTTTCATCTGTGTTTATTTTATGCGTCGGCGGATGCCGTGTCAATGAAAAATGCCAAAAAACTCCATGAATAAGCGCTTTTTGCATTTTCATAACAATAAAAAACCGCCCCTGCACTGTGAAAGCAGGGGCGGATGAGATTACAGCAGCGTGAGGGTGTGCGTGGTGACCGAGGTTTCCCCCGCGGGCACGGCGACAAAGCCGGGCTTTTTGCGGATGTCGGCGGGGGCGTCCACATAGTCGGGACCGTTGCGCCACGGCTCAATGCAGATGTAGCCGGCACCGGGCTTGGTCCACAGCATCAGCACATCGCAGTCGGGATATTCCACGCGGATGGCACGGTCATGCAGGGGGGAGCGGAGCGTCAGCGCACGGGTCTTGAGGTCGGTAAACACCAGAGCGTCCACGGCAAAGTATTCATACTTGAGGGGGAATACGCGGGTATTCTCGCTGATAACATTGGTCTCATGCGTGATGAGGTTGCCGATCAGCGTGTGGCTTGCCCAGCACTCCTCGGTGTCGGATTCCACATAGTAGCTTTCAATGCCCTCGGGCGTGGCATACGCCTCGTGCGAGCCGATCGAATAGACCAGTTCACGGTCATCCTCGTTGGTGACGGTGTTTTCGATTTTGATGCTGTCGCCCGCCAGCGTATAGGTGGCGCGCAGCGTGTAGCGGAAGGGGAAGGAGCCTTCCTTGGACAGCGAGATGGCAAAGGTGGCGGTGTCCTCGGCGGCGCTTTCCAGCTGCCACTCTTCCTTGCGCACCAGTCCGTGCTTGGGCATGGTGTAGGCAACGCCGTCCAGCGTGTAGCCGTCATCCTTCATGCCGCCGGCGACGGGGAAAAGGATGGGCGCACGACCCGCCCAGAAAGCAGGGTCGCCCTGCCACAGGCGTTCGATGCCGTTTGCATCCTTGATGGACTGCATTTCGGCGCCTTTGGTGGAGATCACAACGGTCATGCGGTCGTTTTTGATGGTGATGAGGCTCATGTTTTCACCCTCCTGTTTTTTTCAGATGGAAAGACGGGATACGGGCATACGGGACAGGAAATCGTCATAGGCGTCCTTTTCGCACAGCAGCGTGCCCTCGCGGATGAGGGAGCCGTGGGCGGCCGCCACACCGGAGCGCAGCCATTCGCCGCGGTCCTGTGTCTTCAGCATGGCAGCGCAGATGCCCGCCACCACCGAGTCACCGGCGCCCTGCGCGCCGCGGACGGCAATGTCAAGGCCTTCGCTGAACCATACTTCATCGTTGCTGACCATGATGGCGCCGTCCTTGCCGAGCGTCAGGCACACCGTGCCCACGCCCTGCGCGGTAAGCTCACGGCAGGCGGCCACGCACTCGGCGGTGCCGTTCAGCTTTTTGCCCAGCAGCAGCTCCAGTTCGCCGATGTTGGGCTTGATGACGTCGGGGTTGGCCTTGAGTCCCTCCACCAGCAGCGGACCGGTGGCGTCCAGCACACAGGGAATGCCCTGCGCATGCGCCAGCTCAATGGCACGGCGGTACAGGTCGGGGGAAAGCCCGGGCGGTACGCTGCCGCACACTACCAGCACGGCGGTCTCGGGCAGCACTTCCTCCAGCAGCTTCAAAAAGGCATCGCCCTCGGCGGAGTCCAGCTTGGGTCCTTTGCAGTTGATCTCCGTCATCTGACGGGCGGCCAGGTCAAACACCTTGGTGTTGACGCGCTGCTCGCCCTCGATGGCATGGAAGCGGAAGGGGATGCCTTCCTCCTCCAGAAAACGGCGGATGCCCTCGCCTCCGCGGGAAAACTCAAAGCCGATGGCCAGCGTGGGCACACCGATGTGCGCCAGCACGGCATTGACGTCAATGCCCTTGCCGGCGGCGTTTTCAATGATGGACTGCACCACATGGTGCTCCCCGGGAATGAGCTGCGGAATCTGCAGCGTGCGGTCTGTGCAGGGGTTCAGGGTGACGGCGGTCACTGTTTTCATAAGCGGTTCGCCTTTCTTATT
>JAKSQG010000146.1 GCA_024404275.1 Clostridia bacterium
TGGCGGGGGGAGGCCCTGCCCCGTGTTTCCGCCCTCATCCGCCCGCCGTGCGCCAACATCACGTTGATGCTGATCGTGCTGTGCCCCTCCCCCGCGCCCGACTGGCTGCTGGTGGATAAACTGCTGCTGACCGCCGTGTCACAAAACATGAAGGCTGCACTGATCGTCAACAAAAGCGATCTGAACGAGGCGCTGTACGAGACCGCCAAGGAGGATTACCGCTCCGCCGGCGTTACGGTGCTGCGGGCTTCCGCGGCTAACGGCGAAGGTCTGGATGCCATCCGTGCCCTCTTGCCCGGGGAGACCGTGTGTCTGGCGGGACAGAGCGGCGTGGGCAAAAGCACCCTCATCAACGCCCTGATGTCGCTGAGCCTGGAAACAGGCGGCATCAGTCACATTGAGCGCGGACGTCACACCACCCGTCATGTACAGCTGATCGATGCCGGCGATGTCCACATCATGGATACCCCCGGCTTCAGCCTGCTTTAGGCGGAAGAGGCGCATGACCCCGTTCTTTTACAGGATTATTATCCCGATTTTACCCCTTATCTGGGGCAATGCCGCTTCCAGCCCTGCTATCACGACAGTGAGCCGGGCTGTGCCGTGCGCGCCGCCGTGGAAGCAGGCCATATCAGCGCTGCACGCCATCGCCGCTACCGCGAGCTGTTGGCCGAGGCACGACGTCTTTGGAGGGAACGCTATGCTTGACATTCTGCCATCCCTGCTGGCCGCAGACCTGATGGATATGGGCAGCGGCATCGAAAGGCTGCTTGCCGCCGGAGCAGACGGCCTGCATGTGGACGTCATGGATGGACACTTTGTGCCCAACCTGTCCTTCGGTCCCGCGCTGTGCACCGCGCTGCGCAAGCGCTTTCCCTACACCTATCAGGACGTTCATCTGATGCTGAGTCAGCCCGAACGCTACATCGATACCTTTGCCAAGGCCGGGGCAGACGCTATCACCATCCACGCCGAGTGTGAGGGCGATGTCAGCGGCATGCTGCTGCACATCCGTGACCTGCATCTGAAGGCCGGTCTTTCCCTCAAGCCCGGCACGCCTGTGGAAGCCATTGCCGACAAGCTGTTCATGTGCGACCTCATCCTCATCATGACGGTGGAACCCGGCTTTGGCGGGCAAAAATTCATGCCGGACATGACCCAAAAGATTCGTCTGCTGCGCAGCCTCGGTTTTCAGGGAAAGATCATGACTGACGGCGGCGTCAATGCCGAAACCGCCGTCCCCTGTGTGGAAGCCGGCGCCGATGCTTTGGTCATGGGCACCGCGCTGTTTGGCAGCGATGACCCCGCTGCCGTCATCGATCGCATCCACGCTCTGGAGAAAAACATATGAGCAAGCCTTTCAAAAAGCCTTATTATCCTCCAAAGTCCAAGGGGAACGGTGAGTTTCATCACAAGCACGCGTTGGGGCAAAACTTTTTGACCGATGAAGCTTTGCTGAACAGCCTCATCGACGCCTCCGGCGTAGGTCCCGAGGATCACATTCTGGAGGTCGGTCCCGGCGGCGGCGATATGACCCGTCTGCTCGCCAAACGCTGCAAAAGCGTGACCGCCGTGGAGATTGACCGTGACCTCATCCCCCTGCTGCGGGTGGGCTTTGAGCCCTATCCGAATATCACATTGGTGGAGGGCAGCATCCTCAAGGTCAATCTGCCCGAGCTGATGCGGGAGAAGGGTCCATTCCATGTGGTGGCCAACATCCCTTACTATCTGACCACCGAGCTGTTGGAAATGCTGCTTGCCAGCAATCTGCCGCTTCTTTCCATCAATGTGATGATCCAGAAGGAAGCCGCCGACAAGCTGGTGGCACCGCCTTCCACCCCTGCCTATTGCCCGCTGGGCATCCGTGCCCAGTACAAGGCCGAGCCGCACATTGCCTGCATTGTGCCCGCCGCCTGCTTTACGCCGCCGCCCAAGGTGGATTCCGCCTTTGTCTGTCTGCCCATGCGGGAAACCCCCGCCGTGCAGGTACAGGATGAAGCGCTGTTTTTCAAGCTGGTGCGCACCGCCTTTGCCCTGCGCCGCAAAACGCTGTGCAATAACCTCATTGCCTCCCTGCACATGGAACGTGAGGAAGCTGCAGCGCTGTTGGAGCGTGCCGGCATTGACGAGGGTGCCCGTGGAGAAGCCCTGTCCCTTTCGCAGTTTGCCGCGTTGACCAATGCCTTCAAGGCACCGGAGGAAGCATGAGTCCGCTTTCCATCGGCCTGTTCGGCGGCATGTTCGATCCCATCCACACCGGTCATCTGCGTGCCGCCAAAGCCGCACTCGATTGGGGGCTGGATAAAGTGCTGCTGCTGCCCTGCGGGACGCCGGCGCACCGCCCCGCGGCGCAAACCTCCGCTGATGACCGTCTGGCCATGTGTTCCCTTGCCGCCAAGGGCATCCCCGGTCTTGAAGCCAGCGGCATTGATTTTCGTGAAGGTCCCTGCTACGCGGCTGATACCGTGCAGCTGCTGAAAAAGGAGTACCCCGAAGCCCGTTTTTACTGGATCCTCGGTGAAGACAAGGTAGATGGTCTTTCCCACTGGTATCACGCGGAAGAACTTTTCAAAAGCTGCGAGTTCCTGGTCTGTCCACGTCCCGGCTGCATCGCAGCCCACGCGCCCGAAGGCGCCGTACTGCATCGTCTGAACATCGAAGGCATGACCGATTCCTCCGGCATGGTCAAGGATCGCCTGCACCTGCTTGATGACGCGCCCGACCTGCTGCCCAAGTCCGTAGCCGCCTATATTGCCGCCAACGGCCTTTATCAGCCCGATTACACCCCCGAGCTGCTCAGCCGCGGCATGAAGCCTCACCGTTTCGCCCACACGCTGGGAGTACGCAGCACCGCCGTCGAGCTTGCCGCTCTTCATGGCGAAAATATGCAGAAGGCTGCCCTCGCCGCCATCCTGCATGACATTGCCAAACCGCTGCCGCTGGAAGAAATGCGGGCTCTCTGCGCAAAATACCACGCTGATTTTTCCGATGAACTCCTGTCCAACGGCAATCTGCTGCACGGTCCTGCCGCCGCATTGATTGCACAGCACGAGCTGGGCATCACCGACCCGGAGGTATTGTCCGCCATCCATTGCCACACCACAGGCAAGCCGGGCATGAGCCGTCTGGATATGATCGTCTTCATCGCCGACGCCATTGAGCCAAACCGCGAGCCCTACCCGGGCCTCGAAAACCTCCGCACCCTGGCCCGCAGTGACCTTGCCGCCGCCGTACTGGCCTCGATGCGCTCTACACGGGATTATGTATTGTCCCGCGGCTATCCCTTCTGCTCCGTGACCGATGCGGCCATGCGGAGCCTGACCGAAAAGGAGTAAACAACATGACCGAACTGGAAATCGCTCTTGCCGCCGCCAAGGCGCTGTCGGATAAAAAAGCCCTCGACCTTCTGGTACTGGATGTGGCCGCCATGACCCCCATTACCGATTACATGGTCATCTGCACCGGCCGTGTCGCCAATCAGGTGCACGCCCTGTGTGACGAGGTGGAGGACAAGCTGGCTGAACAGGGCGTTCTCTGCCGCAAAAAAGAGGGCGTCAACGATGGTCGTTGGGCTATTCTGGATTACGGCTCCGTGCTGGTGCACGTGTTCCATTCTGAAGCCCGTCAGTTCTACAAGCTGGAGCGCCTGTGGGATGAAGGCACCAA
>JAKSQG010000147.1 GCA_024404275.1 Clostridia bacterium
TATTTGCTGGACCTGTTATCGGGTACCTGATAACAATGGTCTAAGTGATAAATCCTTCTTAATCGCACTAATATTTCATGAACCGGAGGCAATTTTTGTTTCCGGTTCTTATTATGTGTGTGATATAATAAAAAAGACATACCGAAGAAAGGGCCGGATACCATGACGATTTTCATCTATCAATTGATTGCTGTCATCACCATGTTATTTGACCATATGGGCGATTCCTTCTTCGGTAACAATATGGTCATGCGCTGTATTGGCCGATTTGCCTTTCCGTGCTATGCTTTCATGCTGGCAGAAGGTTTCCGGCACATACGTACCAGCGACAAGCGGATCAGCAGCCATGCAGCCAAGCTGGTTGTGCTGGCGTTTGTCTCTGAATTCTGCTATGACTTGCTGGAATGCGGTTTCAATCACCCATATTGCTATCGCCGCACTGCTGGCGATGTATAATGGCCAGGTTGGCTATAAAGCAAAGTGGTTCGGTCTGTTCTATTCGTGGTTCTATCCGGCACACCTTCTGCTGCTCGGCATCATCAAGATTGCTTTCGTCTCGTGAATAATGTCATAACAAACCTTAGCGGCTTCGCACGGCTTCATTTTATCACCGCTATCACTTCCCGGTCAGCGGCAAGATTCTGGAGGTCAGAAAGATCCCCGCGCTGGACGCAGTCGGCGGTATTATCTCCTGGGACAGCACACCGGCTGTCCTTTTTTTGCCGCCTGTTTTGCCATCGTCACAGCCGTCCCCGACCATTTCGGATCCTGTCGATGAAAAGCCTTGCTGCCTTGGAAAAATAGGCGTACTTTTTGGTCACGATAAATGCCTCAAGCCTGACTTCATTTTCAAGCGGAATATAGCGCAGGTTGCGCCCCTCCGTATTCACCAGCTCCGCCAGCGTGAAGGCATACCCCAGCCCCTGCTCGACCATGTAGGTCGCGTTGGTGATCAGGTTGTAGCTGCCGATGGCAGAAAGCATGCTCAGATCCACGCCGCCCAGATCATGTGTACCGCCCGCGATCTGCGCCGGAACCAGAATCGGCAGATCCTTCATCTCCTCAAGGGAAATAGCCGTCCGTTTCGCCAGAGAACAATCCCCGGGAACCAGCAGACCAAAACGATCGTACATGCCAAGATCGATGTAGTCATATTTCTCATGAAAGAAGGGCCCAAGCAGCAGCCCGGCATCCAGCAAACCTTTATCCAACCGCTCCAGCACCGCCTCCGCATCCCCGCTGTAGATATGGAAACGAACACCGGGATGCTCCTTCTGAATTTCCCGCATCACCGCGCTGATGCCGGCCATGATGTGTGTCTCGCCGCAGCCCAGATAGATATCCCCTGTGATGCTGCCTGTATCCGAGGTGAATTCGGACTCGATCTTGTTTGTCAGGTCCACCAGTTCCTGCGCACGGGCACGAAACAGCACGCCGTCCTCGGTCAGCAGCGTGCTTTTGTTGGTGCGTTTGAACAGTTTGATGCCCAATTGCCTTTCCAGCGCGGCGATCTGGGCGGAAAGGGCCGGCTGCGAAACATGCAGCTCAGCCGCTGCTTTGGTGATGTTCTGTTCTCTGGCAACGACCAGAAAGTATTCCACCAGACGTCCATCCAACATCGAATTCCCCCCTCTGCCTGTATTATATTCCATTTGCCACGTTTTGCAATAACTATTCCCGATTGCAGCTATCAGAACTGTGTATTTTACAGATAACAGAGAATTGCTTACAATATCACCGGAAAGGATGATGCAGGATGGAACAGAGCATGGAGCAGCGGCTGCGCTGCTATCTGAAGGACTGCGGCTGTTCTGCGGAGCAGTCTGCCGAATACCTGAAGCTGGCTGCCTCCGGCAATACGCAGGATCAGCTGATCTTTATGAAGCTGCAGCGAAAGGTGGTCATGGACCGGCTGCATACTGCAACAAGACAGGTGGACTGCATCGACTACGTCATACACGAACTGGAACAGGAGGTCGATCCCCATGGCTGACAAGATCGTTCAGACCGCAGGCCGGGCACAGCTCAATGACTTCGCGCCGGAGTTTGCCCATTTCAATGACGACGTTCTCTTCGGCGAGAACTGGAACAACGAGGATATTGACTTGAAGACCCGGTGCATCATCACCATCGTGGCGCTGATGTCTTCGGGCATTACAGATTCATCACTGACCTATCATTTGCAGAACGCAAAGAGCAACGGCGTAACACGCTCTGAAATAGCCGCGATCGTGACCCATGCGGCGTTTTATGCCGGGTGGCCGAAGGCATGGGCGGTCTTCCGTCTCGCCAAGGAGGTCTGGAAAGAGGATGAAACCCGCCTCCCGATGGCAAACGCGGCCATGCAGGCGCATGCCGAAGACATGGTCTTCCCGATTGGGGCACCCAATGATGCTTACGCGCAATACTTTGTCGGGCAAAGCTACCTTGCGCCCATTTCCACAAACCAGGTCGGCATCTTCAATGTGACCTTTGAGCCCGGCTGCCGCAACAACTGGCACATCCATCATGCAAAGAACGGCGGCGGACAGATTCTGGTCTGCATTGCCGGTCGCGGTTATTACCAGGCAGAGGGAGAAGCACCGGTCGAAATGAGACCCGGGTCCTGCGTGAATATCCCGGCGGGCGTCAAGCATTGGCATGGTGCTGCTCCGGACAGCTGGTTCTCCCATCTGGCCATCGAGGTTCCCGGTCAGGAAAACACCAATGAATGGCTGGAAGCGGTATCCGATGATATCTACCTCCGGTTAAAATAAGCAGACTGAAACACAGGAGAAAAAACCATGAGTAAGAAAGTTGTGATTCTTTCCACCAGCCTGCGCGCCCACAGCAATTCCGCCGCGCTGGCGGACAGCTTTTTTCAAGGCGCAAAGGATGCCGGAAACGATGTGACCCTGATCTCCCTGCGGGACAAGCAGATCGGCTTCTGCCGTGGCTGTCTGACCTGTCAGAAGACCGGCAGCTGCGTCATTCGTGACGACGTACCCGTCCTGGAAGCTCAGGTACTTGCCGCCGATGTGGTGGTGTGGGCAACGCCCATCTACTACTACGAAATGTCCGGACAGATGAAAACGCTGATCGACCGTCTGAATCCCATGTATTCCAAGGATTACGCCTTCCGCGATGTATATTTTCTTTCCACAGCCGCCGAGGATGAGACCAATGTGCCCGGGCGTGCCATGGCTGGTCTGACCGGCTGGATCGACTGCTTTGAAAAGGCTTCACTCAAGGGATACGTGTTCTGCGGCGGTGTAAACGATGCCGGCGATATTGCCGGAAATGCCAAACTTCTTGAAGCCTACGAAATGGGCAAAAACTGCTGAGGAGGAAGAGATATGATCTACCGTCAGTTTCAGGATCTTTCCCTGTCCGGTCTGGGACTGGGCATGATGCGTCTGCCCGTGGTGGACGGAAACGACAATGTGGTGGACGAGGCTGCAGCCGCGGAAATGATCGACTATGCTTATACCCACGGCGTCAATTACTTTGACACCGCATGGGGGTATCACAACGGCCATTCCGAGCTGACCGCGGGCAAGTTTCTGAGCCGTTATCCCCGTGAAAGCTATTATCTGGCATCCAAGTTCCCGGGCTATGACAACAGCAACATGCCCAAGGTGAAGGAGATCTTTG
>JAKSQG010000148.1 GCA_024404275.1 Clostridia bacterium
AACTCCTTGGCGAGCATACCGGCAGTGATTTCATCGCAAACACGGCAAATCAGAGCGCATTTTTCATCGGTCATGCGCCTGGGGACGAGGCGGTTATTGGCCAGAGCAGCGGCTTTTTTGAGCAGGCCGAAGGCGTGAATAATTTCCTATGGCATGGTCTCGGGACCTACGCCGATCAAAAAGTTTTCATGACTGCGCTGGGTTTGGGCGCCCCAAAGACGGGTGGCGGGGACACGGACCTCGCCCATGGAGTCATGCTCGATACGGAATTCCATCGGGAAAGACCTCCGATCAGTAAAGATGCTTTATTTTACTATATTCTGTCCCCGCGTGGCAAGCGGGATTGATACAGCGAGGGAAAAATGTTATAATATCATCACCGATCCGAAAAGGAGGAACATGAAGATGAGAAAAGATTTTGGCAAACAGACCTGGCTGTATCCCATGCCGGTGCTGATCATTGCCACTTATGGCGAGGATGGCACACCCGATGCCATGAACGCTGCCTGGGGCGGCATCCATGATACCAATCAGATCTGCATCTGCCTGTCCGAAGAGCATAAAACGGTGCAGAATATCTTTGCCCGCAAGGAGTTTACCGTCAGCCCTGCGACCGCCTCCCAGACCATCCCCGCGGATTATGTGGGCCTGGTCAGCGGCAATCAGGTAAGCGATAAGATACAAAAAGCCGGCTGGCATACAAGCCCGGCGCCGCATGTGAACGCGCCTGTGATCGATGAGCTGCCCATGGCGCTGGAATGCCGTTTTGTCAGCTATGATGAGGCTTCCGGGCTGCTGGTGGCGGATATCGTCAATGTATGCGCCGATGAAAGCGTTCTGGGTGAGGATGGACAGATCGATGTTTCCAAGCTGCGCCCCATCACCTTTGATCCTGTGCATCATGCCTATCTGGAGTTGGGTGTGCGTGCCGGCGGTGCTTTCAGCGACGGAAAGCAGCTGTTCTGATATGGCGGGGGCAAGAAAAGCCACCATGCGCTTGGCCTTCTGCGGCGTGATGACGGCGCTGGGTACGGTGCTGATGCTACTGGGAGGCGTGATCCCCATAGCGACCTACTGTGTGCCGATGCTGGCGGGGCTGGTATTGCTGGCGGTGCTGCTGGAATACGGCCTCCGCTGGGGCTGGATGGTGTGGGGCTGCACGGCATTGCTGACACTGTTGATGGGTGCGGATAAGGAGGCAGCCTTCTTCTATCTGTTTTTCGGCTGCTATCCCATGCTGAAGCCATATATGGAAAAGCTGCCGAAGGGGCTGCGTCTGCCCGCCAAGGCACTGCTGTTTACCCTGATCACCACAGTGATGTATCTGCTGCTGTGCTTTGTGTTTCCCCTGGAAGCAGTGCTGGCGGAGTTTCGCGAGGGATCGCTGATCTTCAACATCGTGCTGACAGCCGTCATTCCCTTGTGCATGCTGCTGTATGACCGGCTGCTGACGCCGATGGCGCTATTGTATGTTCAAAGGGTACATCCCAGATTAAAGCTGCTCAAACGCGGTTGATAAGGAGGAACTAATCATATGAAAGCCCGGGAATTTATCGATTTTGTCCGCTGCGCCCCCACGCCCTTCCAGGCGGTGGAAGCGCTTGCAAAGTGCTTCAGCGCGAACGGCTTTGAAGAACTGAATGAGAAAAAGCCCTTTCAGGTCAAGGCGGGCGGCAAGTACTTTGTGACCCGCAACCGTTCCGCACTGATCGCTTTTACGGTGCCCGAAGGAAATTGCGGCAGCTTCCAGATCACGGCGGCACACAGCGACAGCCCGACCTTCAAGCTCAAGCCTGTTTTTGAGCAGACGGTGGGGGATAAGTATGTGCGCTTCAATATCGAAGGCTATGGCGGAATGATCATGTCCACGTGGTTTGACCGCCCGCTTTCTGTGGCGGGTCGTGTGATGGTGCGTACCGAAAACGGCGTGAAGACCGAGCTGGTGGATATCGATCGTGATGCCGTACTCATTCCCAACATGCCCATTCACTTCAACCGGGAAGTAAACAGCGGCTACAGCTACAATCCGCAGGTTGACCTGCTGCCCCTGTACGGCGATGGTTCCGCCAAGGGCGGTCTGATGCGTGAACTGGCAGAGAAGTGCGGCTGCAAGGAAGAAGATATCCTCAGCACCGACCTGTTCCTGTACAGCCGTACGCCAGGCAGTGTCTGGGGAGCCAAAGACGAGTTTTTCTCCTGCGGACGCATCGATGACCTGGAGTGCGCGTGGACGGCAGCGGAAGCGTTGATGAACGCAAAGACCGAAGGGCACATCAATGTCTGCGCTGTGTTTGATAATGAAGAGGTGGGCAGCACCAGCAAGCAGGGCGCCGATTCCACCTTCCTCTATGATGTGCTGTACCGTGCGGCGTGCGCGCTGGGGTATGATGATGAGCACATCCGTGCCATGATGGCTTCCGGTTTCATGCTCTCTGCCGATAATGCCCATGCCGTGCATCCCAATCACGGTGAAAAATTCGACGCCGATAACCGTGTCTATATGAACGGCGGCGTGGTCATCAAGGCGAATGCCAATCAGAAATACACCACAGATGGTGTTTCCGCGGCGGTGTTCTCCGAGATCTGCCGCCGGGCGGGCGTGCCGGTGCAGTATTTTGCCAACCGTTCCGATGCGCGCGGCGGCAGCACGCTGGGTAACATTTCCAATGCGCATCTTTCCATGAATACCGCGGATATCGGTCTGGCTCAGCTGGCTATGCACAGCTGCTATGAAACGGCCGGTACCAAAGACGTGGAATACATGATCAATGCGGTCCGTGCCTTCTATGAGACCGACATTGCCATGCAAAAGGACGGAACCTATAGCTTCTGAATCGCAAAAAGTTGTTAATAGAATCATCCACGAACGATTTGTAAATCAGCCGTGAAAGGGCATTCTTTCCCAAAATACAGGGAGAAATGACGCTTTTCACGGCTGATTTTATGAATTGCGCATGTTTCAAAATCGTAATATATATATAAATGCATATAATAATATTCCACATTAGAATTTTACATTCCGCACGGATTGCAATAAGATTTATTTGGTGAGAGTTGTTTTGAATGGACCTCACCGGAACGCTATAGCTTCACGGCGCCCTCAGGGCGGCCGCGTTAAAAAGGAGGATATATCATGAATCCGTGCTGCATCGAAAAGTATGGTATCACCGGCGTAAAGGAGATTGTTTACAATCCCTCTTATGAAGAGCTCTTCGCCGAAGAGACCAAGGCCGAACTGGAAGGCTATGAAGTCGGCAAGGTCAGCGAGCTGGGTGCCGTCAACGTCATGACCGGCATCTACACCGGCCGCTCCCCCAAGGATAAATATATCGTCATGGACGAAAACTCCAAGGACACCGTGTGGTGGACCACCCCCGAATACAAGAACGACAACCATCCCATGAGCGGCGAAGTCTGGAAGACCGTCAAGGAACTGGCCCTCAAGGAGCTGGGCAACAAGCGTCTGTTTGTTGTGGATGCCTTCTGCGGCGCCAACAAGGATACCCGCATGGCCATCCG
>JAKSQG010000149.1 GCA_024404275.1 Clostridia bacterium
TTTTCGTGCCGAAAAGCATCCCCTCCCCAAACCCCACCTGAGAAAAGGCAGTTTTTGATTAAAGTAAATACACCCTTGTCTGGATGAAGTTCAACTTCCATCAGCACAAGGGTGTTTTTATAATTATATATAGGATTGCCCTTTCTCGGGTGGGGTTTGGGGCGACCATGCTTTCAGGCTCTGAAAGCGTGGTCGCCCCAATAAAAAACCTCGTTATCTTTGCCCCAGCTGCCAGAAGGCGACGGCACCGGCGGCCGCCACGTTCAGCGAGTCCACCCCATGCGCCATGGGAATCAGCACAGTGTAGTCGCAGCCGCGGATGGTCTCCTGCCGCAGTCCGCTGCCTTCCGCACCGAGTACCAGCGCCAGACGTTCTTCTGCCGCCAGCCGTGCGTCATCCACAGGAACAGAGCGCTTCGTCAGCGCCAATGCTGCCGAGGCAAAACCCAGCGCCTTCAGCTCGCCCGCCACATCGGCGGAGGGCAGGTATGCCCACGGTACCTGAAACACCGTGCCCATGCTGACGCGTACGGCACGGCGGTGCAGCGGGTCGCAGCAGGAGGGGGTCAGCAGCACCGCCTCCATGCCCAGCGCCGCGGCGGAGCGGATGAGCGCACCGATGTTGGTGGCGTCGGTCACCGATTCCAGTACGGCGATCCTGCGGGCATCTTGGCACACCTCTGCCGCCGTGCGCTCGGGCGGCCGCTTCATCAGACAACGGATGCAGCGGTCCGGCATGCAGCCGAGGATATCGCCCAGCAGTTCATCGGGCCCGGTATAGACCGGCACGCTGTCATCGCAGCGGGCCAAAGCCTCTGCCGCCTGCCCTGTGATGTGCTTTCGTTCCATCATAAAGGCCACGGGGGTAAGCCCCGCGTCCAGCGCGTGCAGCACCACCTTGCCGCTTTCCGCCATGAACAGCGCTTCTTCGGGGTGCTGCAGGCTGCGCAGCTGTGCGTCAGTGCGGCGGAAAGGCGCCAGCTCCGGGGCGTTCGCATCCCATACTTCACCGATCATGATGTCCTCCACGGTGTCATTCTGCGCCGATTGTAATGCCGCGCCGCCCCGCTGTCAAGTGCGCTGCAGTTTTTGCTTTTATTCCGCGGGGTTTTATTGTATAATGGATAAAATGAAGTTTTTATGCCCGTGAAAGGAGAAGCGAAGCATGGAGCAATCCGTTCTGGATGAGATCGGCGGCATTCTTTCCTCTTTGGACAGCCGCGTGCTGCTGCTGGATGCGTCGGGCACTTGTCTGGCCCCGACCGCGGGGGAAAAAATACCGCTGCCCAAGCATTTATCCTTCGGCGGCGTGGCGGAAAAAGACGGCAGGCTGTTTCTGGCTTCCGCCCGGGAACCGCTGATCATTGCCGCGGACAAACAGAATGGCGGCGATGTGCCGCTGATGGCACTGCGGCTGTGCGAAAGCCTGTTGGCGCGCCGGCGGACGGAAGGCGAAGGAAGCCTTTGGTACCGCCTGCTGACGGGGACGCTTTCCGCCGGGGAGAGAGAATCGCTGATCCGTGAAAACGGCATTGATGACGCGCTGCGGGCGGTCATGATCCTGCAATTGCCCGCCCTGAAGCATGGCACGGCACAAAAGATGCTGGAGGCCAATCTGCCGCTGACCCCGGGACATGATGTACTGGTGCCGCTCGACAGCCACACGGCGGCGCTCATCAAGCCCGTATCCGCGGGAGACAGCGCGCAGGACCTGATGGAATACGCGGAGGCGGTGCGTGAAACGCTGCTCAGCGAGGAGGGCGAGGAGGCTGTGATCGCCGTAAGCGACATCATCGGCGAAGCCGCCGCGCTGCATACTGCCTTTCAGCACGCGGGCGAAGCCATGGAAACAGGCCGTACTTTCCGGCCGGAAATGCGGGTCTATGGCTATGATGCGCTGCTGCTGGAACGCTTTCTCAGCGATATTCCGCCTCAGACGGCGGCACGATATCACCAGCTCCTGTTCAACCGCCGCACTGCCCGCGTGCTGACGGAGGAGATTCTGGACACGGTCAATATGTTTTTTGAAAAGGACCTGAACCTGTCGGACACGGCGCGGCAATTGTACATCCACCGCAACACGCTGGTCTACCGTCTGGATAAGATTCAGCGGCTGACAGGTCTGGATCTGAGAAAATTTGACGACGCCGTTACCTTCCGTATGCTGCTTGAAATGAAAAAATGCGCAGAAAAGGGGAAAAGCCCTACTGCCTGACGGAGGAAAATCAACATGAAAAAACGGTTTTTTGCCCTGCTATTGTGCCTGATGCTGTGCTGCTCCGCGGCTTTGGCGGACAGCGTTTTCGGCAACGGCGGCGTGTTTGGCGTGGGCGGCACGGTTACCATTACCCGGGCGGAATACGAGCGCCTCAAGCAGTATGAAAAGCTGGACGAAGTGCTGCAGTACATTGAAGCCTACTACTACAAAGAACCCAACACCGGCGACATGATGGATATGGCTATTCAGGGTCTGCTGGCGGGGCTCAACGACCCCTATACCTTCTATTATGACGCCAAAGCCTGGGCGGATATGTGGGAGGAAGAAGAGGGCGAGTATACGGGCATCGGTCTGCAGCTGCTGGGCAGCTATCTGGACTACACCGTAACCATCACCCGCGTCTTCCGCGATACCCCCGCCGAAAAGGTTGGACTGAGAAAGAACGACCTGCTGGTGCGTGTGGAGGACATCACCGTGACCACCGAGACCATGCAGAACGCTGTCAATGTGATGCGCGGCAAGGTGGGCGAAAGCGTGGAGGTGGAGGTCTACCGTGACGGCGAATACCTGACCTTTACGGTGGAGCGCGCCGCCATCCATACCAACAATGTGGATTGGTGCATGCTGGATAACAACGTGGGCTATCTGATCCTGTACCAGTTCTCCACGGAATCGCTGCTGCAGGATTTCAAGACCGCGATGGAAGATCTGAAGGCGCAGGGCGCAAAGAGCCTGGTGCTGGATCTGCGTGATAACCCCGGCGGCTGGGTCAATGACGCCGTCGGCGTGGCGGATTTCTTCCTCGATAAAAAACTGGTGGTCTATTCCCGCACCCGCGATGAGGAGCGCACCGATGAGCAGTATACCAAAGCCGGGGCGGATGATATTCCGCTGGTGGTGCTGATCAACGGCTCCTCCGCTTCCTCCAGTGAAATTTTGTCCGGCTGTCTGCAGGATTACGGCCGCGCCGTCATCATGGGCAGCCAGAGCTTTGGCAAGGGCGTTATGCAGTATGTGGTCGGCCTGTCCGATAACAAGACGGGCATGCAGTTTACCTTCTGCGAGTACTTTACCCCCAACGGCAACAGCGTGCACGGTATCGGCATCACCCCGGATATCGCGGTGGAAATGCCTGCCGAACTGAAGAATAAGCTGTTTGAAGTGGGTGACATGGCCGACCCGCAGCTCGCGGCAGCGTGGGAAGAAGCCGTGCGTCAGCAGAAATAATAAGGAGAGAACAGCGTGAAAAAACTGTTATCGCTTCTTTTGATCCTGATGCTTTTGATGCCGTC
>JAKSQG010000015.1 GCA_024404275.1 Clostridia bacterium
TGCCTCGCCCTGAAAGAAGAGGGCTACGAGGTCATCCTCTGCAACTCCAACCCCGCCACCATCATGACCGACCCCTCCATTGCCGACAAGGTGTACATGGAGCCCCTCACCCTCGAATATCTGGCCAAGATCATCCGTACCGAGCGCCCGGACGCCCTGCTGCCCGGCATCGGCGGTCAGACCGGCCTCAACCTTGCCATGCAGCTGAGCCGCAAGGGCGTCCTCAAGGAGTGCCGCGTCGAACTTTTGGGCACCCCCGGCGAATCCATTGAGCGCGCCGAGGACCGCGAGCTGTTCAAGGAGCTGTGCCTGTCCATCGGCGAGCCCGTGCTGCCCTCCCTCATTGCCGAAAGCATGGAAGAGGGCGTCAAGGCTGCTGAAGAGATCGGCTACCCCGTGGTACTGCGCCCCGCCTTCACTCTGGGCGGCACCGGCGGCGGCTTTGCCGACAATGAGGAGGAGCTGCGCACCATCCTCAAAAACGCGCTCATTCTTTCGCCTGTGCATCAGGTGCTGATTGAAAAGAGCGTCAAGGGCTACAAAGAGATCGAATACGAGGTCATGCGTGACAGCAATGACACCGCCATCACCATCTGCAACATGGAAAACATCGACCCCGTCGGCATCCATACCGGCGACTCGGTGGTGGTCTGCCCCTCCCAGACGCTGACCAACAAGGAATACCACATGCTGCGTGACAGCGCGCTCAAGATCATCCGCGCCCTCAAAATTCAGGGCGGCTGCAATGTACAGTTCGCGCTCGATCCCAACAGCTTCAACTATTACCTCATCGAGGTCAACCCCCGCGTGTCCCGCTCCTCCGCCCTTGCCAGCAAGGCGAGCGGCTACCCCATTGCCCGTGTCAGCGCCAAGATCAGCGTGGGCATGCGTCTGGAGGAGATTCCGCTGGCCAACACCCCCGCCTCCTTTGAGCCGGCGCTGGACTATGTGGTCACCAAAATGCCCCGCTTCCCCTTCGATAAGTTCACCGATGCCAGCAACAGCCTGAGCACCCAGATGAAGGCCACCGGCGAGGTCATGAGCGTGGGCCGCACCATTGAGGAAAGCCTGCTCAAGGCTGTCCGCTCTCTGGAGATCGGCGTCAACCACCTGCACATGGTCAAGTTTGACACCATGCCCACCGAGGAGCTGCTCAGCTACATCACCATCGGCACCGATGACCGTCTGTTTGCCATGGCGGAGCTGCTGCGCCGCGGCCTGCCTGTGGAAGCGCTCGCCAAGCCCACCCGCATCGACCCCCTCTTCATCCGCAAGCTGCTCAACATCGTGCGCATGGAAGAAAGCCTCAAAAACAACCTGCCCACCATGGAGCTGCTCTATCAGGCCAAGCGCATGGGCTTCTCCGACCGCGCCATCGCCGCTTTCTGGCACAAAACGCCCCGCGATATCTTTGAAATGCGCAGCCGCGGCGGTATCTTCCCCGTTTACAAGATGATCGATACCTGCGCCTCAGAGTTCTCCTCCTACGTGCCGTACTTCTACTCCACCTACGAGGAAGAAAACGAATCCATCGTCTCCGACCGCAAAAAGGTCATCGTGCTGGGCTCCGGCCCCATCCGCATCGGTCAGGGCGTGGAGTTTGACTATTCCACCGTGCACGCGGTCAAAACCATCCGCGAAGCCGGCTACGAGGCTATCATCATCAACAACAACCCCGAAACGGTTTCTACCGATTACACCACTGCCGACAAACTGTACTTTGAGCCCCTCTGCACCGAGGATGTGCTCAACATCGTCACTCTGGAAAAGCCCCTCGGCGTCATCGCCTCTCTTGGTGGTCAGACCGCCGTCAACCTGGCGGCTCCGCTGGCAGAATACGGTGTGCCCATCATCGGCACCGATTGCGAGGCCATCGAAAAGGCCGAAAACCGTGACGCCTTTGAAAAGGTGCTGGAGGAGCTGAACATTCCCCAGCCCAACGGCTGTGCCGTCACCAACATTGAAGATGGTGTGGCCGCCGCTGCCCGCATCGGCTATCCCGTGCTGGTGCGCCCCAGCTTTGTGCTGGGCGGCCGTGCCATGCAGATCGTCGCCAAGGAAGCCGACCTGCGCCACTATCTGCAGACCGCCGTGGAAATCGACGAAGACAAGCCTGTGCTGGTGGATAAGTACATCCGCGGCAAGGAGGTCGAGGTCGACGCCATCTGCGACGGACAGGATGTGTTCGTCCCCGGCATCATGGAGCTGGTCGAACGCACCGGCGTGCACTCCGGCGACAGCATCAGCGTGTATCCCTCCTTCTCCATTCCGGACAAGGTCAAGGGCACCATTCTGACCTACACCCGCATGCTGGGTCTGGCCATTGGCATCAAGGGTCTGTTCAACATCCAGTTCATCGTGGATGAAGAGAACCATGTTTACATCATCGAGGTCAACCCCCGTTCCTCCCGCACCGTGCCCTTCCTGTCCAAGGCAACGGGCTACAGCCTGGCCGACATTGCCACCTATGTCATCCTCGGCAAAACGCTCAAGGAGCAGGGCATTTTCCGCCTCTATCCCGATGAAAAGCAGCGTTGGTACGTCAAGGCGCCTGCCTTCTCCTTCTCCAAGCTGCACGGCATGGATTCCTACCTCTCGCCCGAAATGAAGTCCACCGGCGAGGCCATCGGTTACGACAGCCGCCTGCACCGCGCCATGCTGAAAGCCCTGGCCGCCTCCGGCATGCGCATCCAGAATTACGGCACCGTCATCGTCACCCTTGCCAACGAGGATAAAGAAGAAGCGCTGCCCCTCGTGCGCCGCTTCTACGATATGGGCTTCAACATTGAAGCCACCGCGGGTACCGGCCGCTTCCTCAAGGAGCACGGCATCCGCACCAAGATCCTCAAAAAAGTATCCGAAGGCAGCACCGAGATCCTCGATTCCATCCGCGCCGGCTATGTCAACTACATCCTCAATACCCGCTCCATTCTGTCCGGTGTGCACAACGGCGACGGCGTTGCCATCCGCCGCTGCGCCATGGAAAACGGCGTCAACACCTTCACCTCGCTGGATACCGTGCGCATCCTGCTTGACGTGCTGGAGGAGATCACCATGACCGTCTCCACCATCAACGCGGAATAAAGGGGACGAAGCTTTTTCAAGGGGGAACCACGCTTTCCGCAGCCGGAAAGCATCGTTCCCCCTTTTACCCCCTCCGAGAAAGAGCTGTTCTAAGCAAAACAATGGGAAGGAAAACGACATTTCTCTCTCCCATCACCGACAACAGACAGTTATTCTTAAAGGATGTGTGCTCCCATGAAGCGGCTTTTATGCTACGGCGATTCCAACACCTGGGGGTATAACCCCGTTACGCAGGAACGTTTTCCATAGAACATCCGTTGGACCGGTCTGCTTCAGGAAAAGCTGAAGGATGCCGGTGTCCGCGTCCTTGAAGAAGGCCGAAACGGCAGAACGACCGTATTTGAAGACCCCTCATGGGAAGGACTTTGCGGATACGCCGCCCTTCCGGAAATCCTGCAAGCCTCCAGCCCGCTGGATGCAGCCATCCTCATGCTGGGCACAAATGACTGCAAAACCTGCTTCCATGCCTCCGCCGAACAGATTGCAAACGGCGCAGCCAGATGCATCGATCTTCTGCTGCAGTATGTTCCCGCAGACAAGATCCTGCTCATCTCCCCGCTTCATCTCGGTCCCGATGTGTGGCAGCCGGACCACGATCCGGATTTCGACAAAAATTCGATCACCACTTCCAGGCAGCTGGCAGACGCGTACCGCAAAGTGGCTGTCCAAAAGCAGGTGCGGTTTCTGGATGCCGCACAATACGCTGCAGCCAGCAGTGCCGATGATGAGCACCTCGACCCCGCCGGTCACGCCGTGATGGCTGATATCATCCTGAAAACGATCAGCGATATGCTGTAAGCAGCCTTCCAACCGCTTCACTTCTCTTCACATCCGATAAACAAAAACACCTTTGCTTTGATGAAAGTTCCTGTTCATCAAGCAAAGGTGTTTTATGATGATTACCGCTCTTGTCACATTGCGCCGAGCCATTGCGCCGTAGCGCCGTCATCGGTGACTGAACCGCTGCCGTGTATATCAACAGGGTCCCCGCCCGCGGCTGTTGGCAAATGAAGCAGCGTGACAAACACATCCTTGACCCGCGCCAACGCTTCACGGGCATACAGCCCCGCGGTATATCGCCATCCGTAATCGTACATTTCCGCGGATACGCCCTGCGCCGTCATGCCCTGCCCTTGGGCATTCCAGATCGCCCGATACAGGTGATAAGGCTGCGTGACAACGATCACCGACTCACAACCAAAAATGGCTTTGGCGCGGTACATGCTGTCATACGTGCAAAAACCCGCGTGATCCATGAAAATATCCTCCGGCGGCACATTGTGCTCCACGGCGTAACGCTTCATGGCATTCACTTCGTCATAATCGTCGCTGCCGTGATCGCCGCTCATCAGCAGTTTCGGCGCCGCTCCGCACTGATACAGGTCAATGGCGGTATTCAATCTGCGTGTCAGCATCCGCCCGGGCGTTCCATCCGCCAGCAAACCGCTGCCAAGGACAAGGATGCAATCCGCCGGCTGCACCTGCTCCGCCGAGCGAATCCGATCACGCGTGCCAAAGATCACCAGCAGATTCAGCCCCGCTGTAGTCAGACAAAGCACCAGCAGAAAAACCAGCAGCCCTTTACACAGTTTTTTCATCTGTATCCTCCGAATCTGTCGGTATGCACCGCGGACAAAGCCTGTCCCCAACCCATTTTCAAAGATGATTTGGGGCGGGTACGCTTTTCATCCCTGAAAAACATCCCGCCCCAGCAAACCTTATTGTATTCCGTTCATTACTTGGAAACGACCCACAGATCGCTCAGGATCGTGATGGCCGTGTCGATCATCTCGGCGGTCACTTCGCCCTCGGTGTACACACCGATGGTGATGAAATAGCCCTGCCAGATGGTCACGATCTCAACGGTACCGCTCTCGGCGCCGGTTTCGCACAGAATGATCAGGTCGGTGCCATGGGTCGTCTTGCGGGAAAAGTCAAACTCCGGAGCGTTGAGGTCACCGCTGAACAGCTCTTCCACCTGCGCCTTTTCTTCATCGGTCAGGTTTTCGACGGACAGGGTGTAGCCGTCAAAGATCTCACTGAACGCAACGGAACCGTAATATACGGGCATATCTTCCTTTTCGGAGGTAAAGGTATAGTACAGTTCGCCGTTATAGCTCTCCTGCTCCAGGGTGTAGCCTTCGGGGATGGCATCCATGTTGATCACATAGTTCGCTTCCTCGGCAAAGGCTGTGCAGCACAGCAGGCACAGAACAGCCAGAATCGCCAAAAACTTTTTCATTGTTTTTTCCTCTCCTTTGCTCGTTTGATCAGTAATAGAGCTTCTCGGTAAAGGACTTCATGATGAAGCCAACATAGCCCTTGGAATTCTTGACCTGATACCATTTGCTGCCTTCGGCAATCACGGTCAGGTTTTCACCGGCATACACCTTGGCGATGACAGCGCCATCCGTGGAGGGCACCCAACGCAGGTTGACATAGCCGCCAGGACGGCTGGGCTTCGCGGTAATGGTCATGCTGCCGTTCACCAGCTTGTAGGAACGGAAGTTCAGGCTCTTGACGGTTTCAGCGGGAGCCGCGGTGGGAGCGGGCTTTACCTTGGGAGGATTGATGGACAGATAACGCATATCGACCCAGCCCTCGGAAACATGGTTGACGTTTTCAACCTTGACCTTCAGATAATTGCCGTTGTGCTTGTCGCCGGCTACAACAGCAGTGCCGTTGGGAATCTGCACAAGTACCTTGGCAGAGGCGTTGCCATTCTCACGCAGGTTCAGGGTGCCGAGGTTGGGAGTATCCACATACAGGGTATCCCCGGGATTGATGCCGCGGATGTTGACAGATGCCATGGCAGAGGTGCCGCACAGAATCAGCATCATAGCCGCCAGCAGGGTGCAAAGAATTCTTTTCACGGTGTTGATCTCCTTTTCGCAGTGATTTTTAATGGATAATATTATACCACATTTTGCTTCCATTTCAACCTTCACAGGGCAAAGAGAATGTAACATTTCTCCTTTTGCCGCTGAAAAGCGAGCATTGTTTGTTCAAACGCCCGCAAATAACGGAGGAGTGCCCGCTTTTCAACACAGAAACAGGCACTTCCCATTACTTGTCCATCAGTGCAGCTCGCGCTCCACAACACACTCGTTTTTGATATGACCCACCAGCGTCTGCAGGCAATCGACCACACGCGGACGGATATCGCCGCCGATGAGCACATACATGATGTCGTCGCCCACCTTCAATTCGCCCTGATTGAGCCACACGCGCACATAAAAGATGCCGGGCATCTTTTTCGCATCCTCAATGGCGGCTTCCACTTTCGCGGCGTCATAGTCAAAATACATGCCTGTTACATCCGCAGCGGTGGTGTCGTTCTGGCGCACACGCGCTTTGGCATCCACGCGCACCACTCCGTTATGGGTCAAAAACATGCCGCAGCGGGCTGCGTCACAGGAGGCTTTGGCTTCCTGCAGCCAGGCGTCCATGGAAGGTACCGGTTTGCTCATTGTCATTCTCCTTTTTTTATAAAAGAAAGCCGCCCGAAAAACGGACGGCTTTCCAATGTGCTGAATTACACCAGCTCGATAACGACCATTTCAGCAGCGTCGCCGCGGCGGGGTCCCAGCTTATAAATGCGGGTGTAGCCGCCGGCGCAACCCTTATCCAGGTTGCGGGCACGATACTTGGGGCCATACTCACGGAACATCTTCTCAATCAGAGGATGCTTGTTGTCCTTGGTACGCTCCTTGTACTCGCTCTTGCTCTCGTCGGCCTGCTTGGGCTCCTGCATATCATACAGGTAGCTCATCATCACACGACGGGCGGTCAGCTTTTCAGGCAGGTCGTTGGTCACGGTGGCTTCCACGATCTGGCCCTTGTCATTATGGAACTTCTTCTGAACATCCACGGTCTTGTCATACTCGCGGACAGCCAGAGTAATCATCTTTTCAGCAATGCTGCGCACTTCCTTGGCACGGGCTTCGGTGGTCTCGATGCGGCCATACCAGAGCAGGTTGGTCACCTGGTTGCGCAGCAGCGCCTTGCGCTTGTCGGCCGTACGGCCCAGCTTACGTTGCGTTGCCATGAGGTTTGCCTCCTTACGCCTTATTCAGGCGGCTTCCTTAATCGTCAGACGGGCGCAGGCTCAGGCCCAGCGCCTGCAATTTTTGTTCAACTTCTTCGAGGCTCTTTTTGCCCAGATTGCGAACCTTCATCATATCGTCCTGATTACGCTGCACCAGCTCGCTCACCGTGTTGATGGCGGCGCGCTTGAGGCAGTTGTAGGCACGCACGGACAAATCCAGCTCCTCGATCGTCATCTCGAGGACCTTGCCCATCTTGTTGTCCTCACTTGCGGGGGTGCTCACCGTCAGGGTCTGATCGGTCAGACCGACGAACAGCTCCAGCTGGCTGCGAAGGATCTTCGCGGCCATGCTGATCGCCTCGTCCGGCAACACGGAGCCATTGGTCCACACTTCAAGCGTGAGCTTGTCGTAGTCGGTCACCTGGCCAACGCGTGTATCTTCAACGGTGTAGTTGACCTTGCGCATGGGAGTGTAGATGGAATCGACCGGGATGACGCCGATGGGCATATTGGCGTTCTTGTTCTTATCGGCAGGAACGTAGCCGCGGCCCATATCAACGGTGATCCACAGATGAAGCTTCGCGCCCTCCGCCAGGGTGGCGATGTGCAGATCGGGGTTGATGACCTCGACCTCATCATCCACCATGATATCGGCGGCGGTAACCTCACAGGGACCCACAGCATTCAGCTCCAGCGTCTTCATCTGATCGGCGTACATGCGAAGGGAGAGCTCCTTGAAGTTCAGGATCAGCTCCGTCACATCTTCTTTTACGCCGGGGACGGTTTCGAACTCATGCGGAACGCCTTCAATGCGGATGCTGGTCACTGCCGCACCGGGCAGGGAGTTGAGCAGCACGCGGCGAAGGGCGTTGCCCAGAGTGTGGCCGAAGCCACGCTCCAGCGGTTCGATAATGAAGCGGCCGTAGGTGTTGTTTTCAGCAACTTCAGCGCACTCAATGCGCGCCTTTTCAAATTCGGCGATCACTTCGTTCTACCCTCCTATTAAAATCACGTCGTTTGGTTAACAGTTGCGACGATCAATTAACGGGAGTAGAATTCAACGATCATGTTCTCCTGCAGCTGCAGATCGATATCATCGCGGGCGGGCAGCGCCAGCACCTTACCGGTCAGCTGGGGAGCGTCGAAGTTGAGCCACTTGGGGGTCACGGCGGTGGTGCCTTCACGCAGGCTCTTGAACATTTCGCTCTCGGTGGAACGCTGGCGCAGAGTGATCACATCGCCAACCTTCACAGAGTAAGAGGGAATGTCCACCTTCTTGCCGTTGACGCAGATGTGGCCATGGCCAACAACCTGGCGGGCCATGCGGCGGGTCTTGGCCAGGCCAAGGCGATACACCACATTGTCCAGGCGCAGCTCCAGCAGCTGGAGCATGCACTCACCGGTGATGCCCTTCATGTTGGAAGCCTTCTCAAAATAGTGGCGGAACTGCTTTTCCTGCACACCATATACAAACTTTACCTTCTGCTTCTCCTGCAGCTGGGCGCCGTATTCGGAAACCTTCTTACGGCGGTTGCCGCCGGGATTGCGGGTGGATTTTTTATTGCCATAGCCCATGACGGCCGGGGAGATATCAAAAGCCCGGCACTTCTTGGCGATAGGCTGCTTGTTGACTGCCATGTTATTTCGTCCTCCTTCAATTACACGCGACGACGCTTGGGCGGACGGCAACCGTTATGCGGAATAGGCGTCACGTCCTTGATCATGGTGATCTCCAGGCCGGCAGCCTGCAGCGCACGAATCGCGGATTCACGGCCGGAACCGGGGCCCTTGACGAAAACATCCACCGACTTGAGGCCAAACTCGGTGCTGGCCTTGGCGGCAGCCTCGGCGGCCATCTGAGCGGCAAAGGGAGTGCTCTTCTTGTTGCCGCGGAAGCCCATGCCACCGGCGGAAGACCAGGAAAGAGCGTTACCATTCATATCGGTGATGGTCACAATGGTATTGTTGAAGGAAGAACTGATGTGCGCCACGCCGCGCTCAACGATTTTCTTTTCACGGCGCTTGCGAACAATCTTCTTCGCTTTGGGTTGAGCTTTGGGTGCCATTTATAATCCCTCCACGCCCCGTTAATGGGGCATCATCAATTCAGCTTACTTGGTAGCCTTTTTCTTGCCAGCAACCTGCTTCTTGGGACCCTTGCGGGTACGAGCATTCTGCTTGGTATTCTGGCCGCGGACAGGCAGGCCACGACGATGACGCACACCGCGATAGCTGCCGATTTCCATAAGGCGCTTGATATTGAGCGAAACATCGCGGCGCAGGTCACCTTCGACCTTCACGTTATGCTCGATGTAATCGCGCAGTTTGCTGATTTCGTTCTCGGAGAGATCCTTAACGCGGGTATCCGGATTGATGCCGGTCTCAGCAATGATCTGCTGGGAAGTGGTCAGACCGATACCGTAGATATAGGTCAGGCCGATTTCCACGCGCTTCTCTCTGGGCAGGTCTACGCCCGCAATACGTGCCATGTTTGGTTACACCTCCAAATGTGTTCGGTTGTTACAACCGTGGGACCGGGTGGGAAAGACCCCGGAAGTGTATGGTTACTGCCAATGGTCCCTCCGGGCTTGACCCTTCGGGCAGCCGCCCACGGCAGACAGCCATCATTAAGAATGCTGCCGAATGAATCGGCATGTAAGGGAAATCAGTTTTCCCTGTGAAAGGTTAACCCTGCTTCTGCTTGTGCTTGGGATTCTCGCAGATGACCATGACATGGCCCTTGCGCTTGATAATCTTGCACTTTTCACAGATGGGCTTAACCGACGGACGAACCTTCATTGGGAAATCCTCCTTGATCTGTGGTGCCGGGGCACCTGAGTACTGGTAATTAGGCCTTGCTGCGCCAGGTGATGCGTCCCTTCGTAAGATCGTAGGGAGAGAGCTCCACCTTAACCTTGTCGCCGGGATAGATGCGGATGAAATTCATGCGCATTTTACCGGAGATGTGCGCCATGATTCTGTGGCCGTTGGGCAGTTCAACAGAAAACACGGCATTGGGCAGCGCTTCGATGATTTTGCCTTCCAATTCGATGACGTCTTCCTTAGACAAAGCGGTGAACCCTCCTTGATATGCTCAGTCGCATTTCACCTTTGCTTCTCCGCGCTTTATTCGGGAAGATGAGCCGCCGGCATACCGGGCGCAGCCTCGCCCGGCCGGAAGGGCTTGAGGACCTTTCGCAGGTCCGCGTCCTTCAGGCGGTTCACAGCATAAAGCGAGAGGATTTCGGGCGCCTCATGCGGCGTCGCGCGCAGATGCTTGATCTTTTTGCGTTTCGGCTTTTCAAGCTTTCGCATCTTGCCGTCGCAAATCAGAACGTATTCTGCGTCCACTACATATAATACCACAAAAGGGTACCCTTTGTCACGCCCTTTTTTGGAAAAAACAACATTTCCTGCACGAATTTCTGCGTTCAAATGTTATTTTCTCCTTTCACAGCCTCCGGCCAGGCAAAGCCGGGGTAGGTCAGAAGCTCCGGAAGGCCCTGAGTGACCACAATGGTATGCTCATAGTGGGCCGCGGGCTTATGATCATTGGTCACGCAGGTCCAGCCGTCACGCAGCTGATGCACCTGCCAATGGCCGCGGGCGATCATGGGTTCGATGCAGATGGTCATGCCGCGGCGCAGACGCACACCGTGTCCGGCCATGCCGAAGTTGGGCACAGCGGGGTCCTCATGCATGTCCTTGCCGATGCCGTGGCCGGTCAGGTCACGGATGACGCCATAGTTGTGGCTTTCCGCCAACTGCTGCACCGCGGAGCTGATATCGCCGATGCGGTTGCCATCCAGCGCCATGCGAGCGCCCGTAAAGAAGCACTCCTCCGTGACGCGGATCAGCTCTTCATCCTCCGGCTTGATCTTGCCAAGACCCTTTGTAAAGGCGCTGTCCGCCATCCAGCCGTCCAGCGACAGCACCGTATCGATGCTGACGATATCGCCTTCCTCCATGGTAACATGCTTGGAAGGGATGCCGTGCACCACCTCATCGTTGATGGAGATGCACAGGGTGGCGGGAAAGCCTTCATAGCCCAGGCAACAGGGCACTGCCTTGTTGCGGCGCATCAGGTCATAGGCAAAATGATCCAGATCCCACGTCGTCATGCCGGGGGCCATTTCCTCGCGGATCTGCTGCAGGATGTCATAGAGCAGATGACCGGCAGAGCGCATTTTGCCCAGCTGGACATCGTTTTTAATGCTGATCATTTTCAGTCCATCTTGAGGGCGGTCAGAACCGCCTTGTAGTTTTCATCCACCGTGCCGGTGCAGTCGGCAGTAACCAGCACACCCTTGCCCGCATAGTAATCGATGAGGGGGGCGGTCTTCTCGGCATACACGTTCAGACGGTTCTTGACGGTCTCGGGCTTGTCATCATCACGCTGATACAGCTCGCCGCCGCAAGCGGGGCAGGCATTGTCCTTCAGCATGGAGATGTGATAGGTGCCGCCGCACTTGGCGCACACACGGCGGCCGCCCAGACGGCTGATGATCACCTCATCGGGCACGGCAATGTTGAGCGCGACATCGATCTGAGCGATCTTGTCCAGCTCTTCCGCCTGCTTGACGGTGCGGGGGAAGCCGTCCAGAATGTAGCCGTTCTGGCAATCCGCCTCGGCCAGACGTTCCTTGACCATGGCAATGACGACCTCATCGGGCACCAGATCACCGCGGTCCATATATTCCTTGGCCTTCATGCCGGTGGGCGTCTGCTCACGGATGGCACGGCGGAACATATCGCCGGTGGAAATCTGGGGGATCCCCTTGTCGTTCATCAGACGCTGAGCCTGGGTACCCTTGCCTGCGCCGGGAGCACCGAGAAATACGATATTCATTGATCTTCTCTCCTGTGTGGTAGGTTGACCGATGGCCCTGCGGCCTCGGAAGGAATGTGAAAAATGGGGGTCTCTTTGAATGCCACAAAATCCCATTCCGTTTTTGACGACGGAATGGGATGTTTGCAGTTTTGTTTCAGCGCCCTTTAAGGATTAAAGGAAACCCTTGTAGTGACGCATGACCAGCTGGGCTTCCACCTGACGGACAGTCTCGATGGCGACACTCACAGCGATCAGGATGGAAGACGCGGCAAAGGGAATCTGCACGTGGTTCCAAACAGACAGCAGAGTGGGCACAGTGGCCAGAACGGCCAGGAAGAGACCGGCGAACAGGGTCAGACGGTTGGAAGTACGGGTGAGGTAATCCACCGTGTTCTTGCCCGGACGGATGCCGCGGATGTTGCCGCCCTGCTTCTGCAGGTTATCGGCGATGTCACGCGGGTTGAAGGTGATGCTGGTGTAGAAGTAAGAGAAGGCGACGATCAGCAGAGCGCAAACCAGCATGTACCAGAAAGAAGTCTGGCCCATGTAGCGAGCCCACCACTGATAGACACCGCTCTGGGCGCCGAACATGGCGAAGATCGTGCTCGGGAAGCTCAGGAAGGAGTAGGCGAAGATCAGGGGCAGAACGCCGACGGCGATGACCTTGAGCGGGATATGGGTGCTCTGGCCGCCGTAGATCTTGCGGTTGACAACCTTCTTGGCATACTGAACCGGAATACGGCGCTCGCCGCAGTCAACGAAAGTAACCAGGGTCGTGATGACCAGCAGGCTGATGACGATGACCAGGAACTGCCAGAAGTTGGCGCCATAGTTGGTGATACCAACAGCGTCGGTGAAGGCAGTCAGGATGCCGTTAAACAGGTTGGAGATGATACCGGCGAAGATCAGCAGAGAAACGCCGTTGCCGATACCCTTCTTGGTGATGCGCTCGCCGATCCACATGGCCAGGGCAGTACCGCCGGCCATGATGATACCGATGGAGACATAACCGAAGAAGTTCTGATAAGCAGGGAGCACGACCTGGTAGGTGCGCTGCAGACCGGCAATGATGCCGATGGCCTGCAGGGCAGCCAGACCGACGGTCATGTAACGGGTGATGCGGTTGATCTTGCGGCGGCCTTCTTCGCCACCCTCCTTCTGGAGACGCTCCAGGGAGGGAATGGCAACGGCCAGCAGCTGCATAATAATGCTGGAGTTGATGTAGGGGGTGATACCCATGGCCATGACAGTCATCTGGCTGAAGGTATTACCGGTCATCATGTTGAGCAGACCGAGCATATCATACTGCGCGGCAGCCTGAGACACGGAGCTGGCGTCCACGCCGGGCACCGGAATGACACCGACCAGGCGGAACAGCACCAGCATAAGGAAAGTGTAGACCAGCTTTTTGCGCAGATCCTCGACCTTCCATGCGTTACGCAGCGTATCCCACATGTCAGATCACCTCGGCTTTCCCGCCGACCGCCTCGATCTTCTCCTTCGCGGAAGCAGTGACCTTGGTCACCTGCACGGTGAGCTTCTTGGTCAGCTCGCCGCCGCCGAGAATTTTGACGCCGTCCTTGACACCCTTGACCAGACCGGCTTCCTTGAGCAGGGCAACCGTCACGACGGTGTCGTTCTCAAAGATCTCCAGGCTGCCAACGTTCACGGTGGCGTATTCCTTGGCATAAATGTTGGTAAAGCCGCGCTTGGGCAGACGGCGGGTCAGAGGCATCTGGCCGCCCTCAAATCCCGGACGCTTGCCGCCGCCGGAGCGGGCTTTGGCGCCCTTGTGGCCTTTACCGGAGGTCTTGCCAAGACCGGATCCTACGCCTCGACCGAGGCGCTTCGGAGCAGTCGTAGAGCCGATAGCCGGCTGCAACTCGTGCAAATTCATGAGGGTGGCCTCCTTATTCGTTGATTTCTTCGACCTTGACCATGTGCTTCACAACGAAGATCTGGCCGCGGACACAAGCGTTATCGTTGTGCACGACGGTCTGACCCACCTTGCGCAGGCCCAGGGCCTTGACGGTGTCGATGTGCTTCTGCAGGCAGGCAATGGGGGACTTAACGAGCGTAATCTTCAGCTTCATTTTACAGTCCCTCCTCAGCCCAGGATCTCTTCCACGGTCTTGCCGCGCAGCTGCGCGACCTGTTCCGCGGAGCGGAGATTCTTCAGGCACTCGATCGTCGCCTTAACGGTGTTGATCTTGTTGTTGGAGCCGAAGCTCTTGGTGCGGATGTCCTTGATGCCGGCCAGTTCCAGAACGGGACGGGCAGCGCCACCGGCGATCACGCCGGCGCCTTCCTCAGCGGGAAGCAGGACGACCTTCGCGGTGCCATAGTAACCGGTGACGGGGTGCGGAATGGTGGTGCCGGTCACAGGCACGTTGACAAGATGCTTCTTGCCGTCTTCATTGGCCTTGCGGATGGCTTCGGGAACTTCCTTGGCCTTGCCCATGCCAACGCCTACACGGCCGTTCTTGTCGCCGATGACGACCAGGGCCACGAAGCGCATATTGCGGCCGCCCTTAACGGTCTTGGATACGCGGTTGACCTCAACCAGCTTCTCCTCAAATTCGCTCTGGGGCTCTTCGCGGCGATCACGATTTCTGCGTTCCATTTGCGTCCTTTGCCTCCTTCTCAGAATTCAAGGCCCGCTTCACGGGCGCCATCAGCAAGGGCCTTTACACGGCCGGTATACAGATAGCCGCCGCGATCGAAGACGACCTTGTCGATGCCGGCCTGCTTGGCACGCTCGGCAACCAGCTTGCCAATCAGCTTGGCTTCGCCGGTCTTGTCCACTTCTTCCGTCTGGCCCTTCATGGCGGGATCCAGGGAGGAAGCCTGCACCAGGGTGATGCCCTTGGTATCGTCGATCACCTGGGCATAAATGTACTTGTTGCTGCGATAGACGCACAGACGCGGCATTTCAGGGGTGCCGCTGATCTTTTTGCGGACGCGAGCATGGCGGATTACGCGCACTTCATTACGGTCACGCTTTTTGAACATTTGCAGTCACTCCTTTCCTTACTTACCGCTCTTGCCTTCCTTGCGCAGGATGTGCTCATCTTCGTACTTGATGCCCTTGCCCAGGTAGGGTTCGGGCTTACGGATGGCACGGATATCCGCGGCAAGGTTACCAACCTGCTGCTTATCGGCGCCCTTCACCACGATCTTGGTCTGCGCGGGGCACTCAAAGGTGATGCCGGCGGGCGCAGGAATGATCACGGGATGGGAGAAACCGATGTTGATGTTCAGGGTGTTGTTTTCCACAGACGCGCGATAGCCGGTACCGACCATTTCCAGCGTCTTGGCAAAGCCCTCGCTCACGCCCTTGACCATGTTGGCCACCAGAGCGCGATACAGGCCGTGCATGGCCTTGTGGGGCTTAGCATCGGAAGGACGGGTCAGGGTAATGACGTTGCCTTCCTGCTTCACGGTGATAACGGGGTTCACCTGCTGGGACAGGGTGCCTTTGGGACCCTTGACGGTGACGAGGTTGTTCTCGTCAATGGTAACCGTCACGCCGGCGGGAACCGTAATCGGAAGCTTACCGATTCGAGACATTCTTTTTTACCTCCTAAGCGTGCAATTACCAGATGTAGCAGAGAACTTCGCCGCCGAGATTTTCCTTGCGGGCGACACGGTCCACCATCAGGCCCTTAGAGGTGCTGATGATGGCGATGCCCAGACCGCCCAGAACCTTGGGCAGCTCCTCGCAGCGGGCATAAACGCGCAGACCGGGCTTGGAAATGCGCTTCAGGCCGGCAATGACGGGGGTGGACTTACCGTTGACATACTTGAGCACCAGCTTCAGCTGGCCCTGCAGGCCGTCATCGATCTCTTCGAAGGACTTGATGTAGCCTTCTTCGAGCAGAATCTTGGCAATGGCCTTCTTGGTGTTGCTGGCGGGCATCACAACGTTCTCATGACGTTCGATCTGAGCGTTGCGGATACGGGTGAGCATATCGGCAATAGGATCATTGATTACCATTACTGTTTCCTCCTTCTTACCAGCTCGCCTTGCGGACGCCGGGAATCTGGCCCTTGTAAGCCAGCTCACGGAAGCAGATACGGCAGAGGCCGTAACGGCGCAGTACGCTGTGCGGACGGCCGCACAGGCGGCAGCGGGTGTAAGCGCGGGTGGAGAACTTCGGCTCACGCTGCTGCTTGAGTTTCATGCTGAGTTTTGCCATTTTTGTCTCCTCCTCGCTTAATGTTCAAAAGGCATACCGAGCAGGCGAAGCAGTTCCTTCGCTTCCTCGTCGGTCTGGGCAGTGGTGACAAAGATCATTTCCATGCCGCGTACTTTTTCCACCTTATCGTATTCGATTTCGGGGAAGAGCAGCTGCTCCTTGATGCCCAGGCTGTAGTTGCCGCGACCATCGAAGGCCTTGGCGCTCACGCCGCGGAAGTCGCGGACGCGGGGCAGGGCCACGCTGATCAGCTTGTCCATGAACTCTTCCATACGGGCGCCGCGCAGGGTCACCTTGGCACCGACGTTCTGGCCTTCGCGAACCTTGAAGTTAGCGATGCTCTTCTTGGCCTGCGTGACCTGGGGCTTCTGGCCGGCGATCTGGGTCAGTTCACTCACAGCAACTTCCAGAGCCTTGGCGTTGTCCTTGCAATCGCCCAGGCCCATGTTGATGACGATCTTGTCCAGCTTGGGGATCATCATCACGTTCTTGTAGCCGAACTTCTGCTGAAGAGCAGGAACGGCTTCGGTCAGGTATTTTTCCTTAATACGGGTAGCCATATTACCGTTTCCTCCTTATCAGTCAATCTGTTCGTGGCACTTTTTGCAGATGCGGGTCTTGCTGCCGTCGGCGTTGACCTTGATGGCAACACGGGCGGGGCGGCCGCACTTCTTGCACACCAGCATAACGTTGCTGGCGTCGATGGCGGCTTCCTGCTTGATGATACCGCCGGGCATACCCTGACCACGGGGCTTCTGGTGCTTGGTCACCATGTTGACGCCTTCGACAACGACCTTACCGGTCTTGGGAAGAGCGGTCACAACGGTGCCCTTGGTGCCCTTGTCCTGGCCGGAAATGACGATGACCTGATCCTTGGCTTTAACATGCAGCTTCATAATCTGTCATCCTCCTCTTACAGAACTTCGGGAGCGAGGGACACGATCTTCATGAAGTCCTTGTCCTCACGCAGTTCACGGGCAACAGGCCCAAAGATACGGGTGCCACGGGGCAGCTTCTGTTCATTGATCAGAACAGCAGCGTTGTCGTCGAAACGGATGTAGCTGCCATCCGCACGGCGGATGGGCTGGTGCTGACGCACGATCACGGCCTTGACCACATCGCCCTTCTTGACGGTGCCGCCGGTAGAGGCGGTCTTGACGCTGGCGACGATAATGTCGCCGATCGACCCGTCGCGGCGGAAAGAACCGCCCAGCACGCGGATGCACATGATCTCTTTGGCGCCGGAGTTATCGGCAACCTTAAGTCGCGTTTGCGGCTGAATCATACGGGGTTTCCTCCTTTATAGTTTCCGCTCCATGCGACCCCTTTGGTCCATGGGCGGCCGAATACATTGAAATAGCGCAAACGCTTACTTGGCCTTTTCGATGATCTCCACCACGCGCCAGCGCTTTTCGCGGCTCAGCGGGCGGGTTTCCATCAAGCGAACGGTATCGCCGATACCGCAGGCATTCTCTTCATCATGAGCCTTCAGCTTGCTGGTTCTGTTCATGATCTTGCCATACAGGGGATGACGCACACGGTCCTTGATGGAGACCACAACGGTCTTGTCCATCTTGTCGCTCACAACGACGCCGATGCGGGTTTTACGGATTCCTCTTTCTTCGGACATGGAATTGCCTCCTTTCTCGGTCGATATCAGGCCTTGGTCTTCGCGGACAGCTCGGTCATCGCACGGGCGATGTCGCGCTTGACAGCGGTAATCTGCATAACGTTATCCAGCTTGCCGATGGCGAGATTGAAACGGAGGCCGAACAGCTCTTCCTTCAGATCTGCGATCTTTTTGGTCAGTTCTTCAACGGACATAGCCTTGAATTCGTTCGCCTTCATTCTTACTCACCATCCTTTCTTCCATACTGTTCCTTGCTGACGATCTTCACGCGCAGGGGCAGCTTGTGGCCGGCAAGGCGCAGGGCCTCACGGGCATCGGCTTCCGCAACACCGGCGATCTCGAACAGCACGCGGCCGGGCTTAATGACGGCCACCCAGTATTCGGGAGAACCTTTACCGGAACCCATGCGGGTCTCGGCAGGCTTCGCGGTAACGGGCTTGTCGGGGAACATCTTGATCCACACCTGACCGCCGCGCTTGGTGTAGCGGGTCAGGGCGATACGGGCAGCTTCGATCTGCTGACTGGTCACCCAGCAGGGCTCCAGAGCCACCAGGCCGTACTCGCCGTAGGCGATGAAATTACCACGATGGGCAGCGCCCTTCATACGACCGCGGAATACGCGGCGGCGCTTTACTCTCTTAGGCATCAACATGGCTTATTTGCCTCCTTCGGTACGCGCAGCAGGCTTTTTGGCCTGGGGCAGGACCTGGCCCTTATAGATCCAGACCTTTACGCCCAGACGGCCGTAAGTGGTTCTGGCCTCAGCAAAGCCATAGTCGATGTTAGCGCGCAGGGTCTGCAGCGGGATGGAGCCCTCATGATAGTGCTCGGTACGGGCAATATCAGCGCCGTTCAGACGGCCGCTGACGGAAACCTTGATACCCTTGGCAGCTTCGCCGCCCTTCATGGGACGCATGGCGCGCTGAATGCTCTGCTTCATGGCGCGGCGGAAGGCGATGCGCTTTTCGAGCTGCTGGGCGATGTTCTCGGCCACCAGCTGAGCGTCGGTATCAGGAGACTTGATCTCCATCACGTTGATGTTGCAGGGATGGCCGAGGAACTTTTCGACTTCCGCCTTCAGTTCCTCAATGCCCTTGCCGCCGCGGCCGATGATCACGCCGGGCTTGCCGGTGAAGATGTTCACGGTCATACGGACGGCATTGCGCTCGACATCAATGCGGCTGATGCCGGCGGCATTGTACTTTTCTTTGAGCATTTCGCGCAGCTTGTGATCCTCGACGAGGTTATTCGCGAAATCTTTCTTATCGGCGAACCAGCGGGTGCTCCAATCGAAGATTACGCCAATACGCGCGCCGCGCGGATTAACTTTCTGACCCATTCGGAAACCTCCCTCTCTTACTGCTTAGCATCCAGGATCACGCTGATGTGGCTCGTACGGCGGAGCATCGGGGATGCGGAACCGCGGCTGCGGGCAACAAAACGCTTCAGCGTGGGGCCGGGATTGGCGTATACTTCGGCCACGTACAGGGTGCTGCGGTCCATCTCCAGGTTGTTGACGGCGTTGGCGATGGCGCTGCTGAGCAGCTTGTACACCACGGGGCTGGCGGCCTTGGGGGTATACTGCAGAATGGCCAGGGCTTCATCCGCGTTCTTGCCGCGGATCAGGTCGATGACAATCTTGACCTTGCGGGGAGAGATGCGCACGTTCTTCACATGCGCCTGCGGGCGCTTATCGCGGCTCTCGGCACGCGCGGCACCCTTTTCACGGGTATTCTTTGCCATACTTACTCTCCTTACTTCGTCTTGTCGCCGCCATGGCCGCGGAAGGTGCGGGTGGGGGCGAATTCACCGAACTTGTGGCCAACCATGTCCTCGGTCACATAGACCGGCACGTGCTTGCGGCCGTCATGAACGGCAATGGTGTGTCCGACAAAGTCGGGGAAGATAACAGAAGAACGGGACCAGGTTTTCAGTACAGCCTTTTTCCCGGTCTTATTCATTTCCTGAACGCGCTTGAGCAGCGCTTCCTGGATGTAGGGGCCTTTCTTAACGGAACGGCTCATATTTCAGATTGCCTCCTCTCGTTTTGCTCTTACTTCTTGCCCGCGCGCTTGACGATCATGCGGTTGGAGTACTTCTTGTGCTTGCGGGTCTTGAAGCCCAGAGCAGGCTTGCCCCACGGAGTAACAGGTGCGGGCATACCAACGGGGCTCTTGCCCTCGCCGCCGCCGTGCGGATGGTCGTTCGGGTTCATGACGACGCCGCGGACGGAGGGGCGGATGCCCATGTGGCGGGTGCGGCCGGCCTTACCGATGCGCACATTCTCATGATCGGTGTTGCCGACGGTACCGATGGTGGCGCAGGCGTTCATGGGAACCTTGCGGACTTCACCGGAGGGAAGACGGACCTGAGCGAAGGTGCCTTCCTTGGCCATCAGCTGAGCATAGGCACCGGCGGTGCGGACCATCTGGCCGCCGCGGCCGGGCTTGATCTCCACATTGTGGATCAGGGTACCAA
>JAKSQG010000150.1 GCA_024404275.1 Clostridia bacterium
CTGACCGATAGCGTCAACGGCAGGGAAGACGGCGGGACGATTCTCCCCGCCGAAGGTAAGGTTGCCGTCTTCCAAAGCGGCTTCCACACGGCAATACTCGCGTGCGCGATAGGGAGGCTGGCAGGTAAAACTGTTGCCGACTTTGCGGGGCGAAACGGACATATGCTGATGACCGGTGAGCACGATGTCAAAATCCAGCTCATTGCAGATGCGCCAGGCCTGGTTTTCCGTGCTGTCGGTGAGCTTTTGACCGCTTGCGAGATCGCGTTCATAACCGCCGTGGTAGATGAGAACAGTCAGGTCACACAGCGGACGAACAGCCTGCAGTGCGGTACGGCAGGCGGCAACGGGCTCTTCGATGATCAGCTGCGCGGTGGTGGCGGGGTTTTCCCAAACGCGAACAAAATCGGTACAGGCACCGACCAGACCGACACGGAGACCATTGGACAACGTGTGCACCGCATAAGGGAGAATGAGCAGCTTCCCTGCCTTATCACGGATGTTGCAGCATATGCATTTTGCGTTGAGAGCGGTCAAATAATCGTTCAGATACTCTAAACCGTAATTGAAATCATGGTTGCCTAACGTAACATAGTGGTAACCGATCTGATTCATGGCGGCGGCAAAAGGATGGACGCCTGGCATCAAAGCCTGCCGCTCTTCGGGGGACAGCCGTGCGCATAAATTAGTCATGGGGCTACCCTGCAGGGTATCACCGCCATCCAGAATCAGCGTATTGCCATCCTTGGGAAAGTCAGCGGCAAGGCGCATCAACCCCAAAGGCAAAGTATCCCCACCGACAAAATCGGTGGGGAAATAATAACCGTGTGTATCCGAAGTAAAGCAAATGGTAAGATTCTGCAGCATGTCAGCCTCTTGTCAATCGATTGCGGATGGAGGTGGAAATGACTTCAATCACCAGCATCAGAATGACCAGTCCGAACAGATAGGAACCGACCATGCTCCAGCGGCTGGCGTTGATGCACTGGATCAGGGCGGCACCGATACCGCCGGCGCCGACGATACCCAGCGTGGTGGCATCCTTCATGTTGATGTCGAAACGGTAAATGACGGTGGAGATGAAGTTGGGAATGATCTGCGGCAGCATGCCGTAGCGAATCTTCTGGAAGGGGGTGCAGCCGGCGGCATCCAGGCTTTCCAGAATTTTGGTATCCACATCCTCGATGGCGGTGATGTACATTTTGCTGATCATGCCGATGGAGCAGATGCTCTGCGTCATGACGCCGCAGAAGGCGCCGGGACCCGTCACACGGATCCACATCAGCGCCCAGACCAGGGAAGGAATGGTGCGAATCAGCAGAATGAACGCACGGAAGAGAAAAGCCACGGGCTTGGGAACGATCTTATCACAGGCCAGGAAGCTGAAGGGAACAGCCAAAAGGCCGCCGAAGATTGTACCGAGGATGGCGATGGCGATGGTCTGCAGCAGCTGATAGGGCACACCTTCGTTGGTGGAATTGATCAGCAGATCCCAGTTGGGATGGGTCAGACCGTAGGCAACACCGCGGGCAACCTCAAGGCCTTTTTTGGCAAAGCCCTTGAAAGTGATTGCCGTGCCGCTCCAGCCGAGCAGCGCCACGATGATGAGCAGGATCAGGGTATAGACCCACCAAAGACGGGGACGGGATTCGTAGACTTCCTGAATGGTCATACCGTCACGAAGACGGGGAGCCTTGTTGAGAAGGACTTTATTCTTCTTTGCCATGTTCTTTTTCCTCCTCAGCTCAGTTTCTTTCTCAGGTATTCGCTGGTGTTTTCAATGATGAGAACCACCACGAACAGCGCCAGCAGGATCATGCCCAGACGATCGTAACGACGCCAGCCGATGACCTCGTTGATCAGTACGCCCAGACCGCCGGCACCCACGTAACCCAGAATGGAGGCGGCGCGGATGTTCATTTCGAAGCTATACAGGCAGTAGGAAAGGTAGGTGGGCATGATCTGAGGAATGCAGGCCACGCGGAAGCTTTGGAACTTGTTGGCGCCGGAAGCCTGCATGGCTTCGAAGGCACCCATATCGATGGTCTCGATAGCTTCGTACATCATCTTGGAGACAACGCCGAAGGTGAAGATGATAATGGCGACCGTACCGGCAAAGCTGCCAAGACCGAAGCACAGGGCGGCCAGCTGGGCGATGATCAGGGTGGGCAGAGTGCGGATGATACTGCAGATCAGGCGCATGATGCCGACGATGATGCCGTTGTGGTTGATGTTGGTGGAAGCGATGACGGAGAAGGGCAGTGCCAGCGTGGCACCGATGAAGGAGCCGATGAGGCTCATCTGGATGGTTTCCACCAGCGGCTGGACGACCTTGTTGAAGTAGGACCAGTCGGGGTTGAACATCTTTTCGAGGATGACCGTCAGCTGATAACCGCGCTTGATGATGATGTTGAAATCACAGCCGGTCAGCAGCAGACTGGCCCAGATAACGGCGGCCATCGTGACCAGAATCAGCGGCATACGGGAACGCGGACGGCTGACCGTGTGCCCGTTGGGCAGCGTGACTTTTTGCGGGGGGAACAGCCGGTCAAAGAGCTTTGTCTTATAGCCGGGCGTTTGTGCTTTTTTCATTGGCGCACCTCTCATTCGCCCGCCTGGGGAATGGCATTGCCCTCGTAGATGGAATCGAGCACTTCCTGGGTGACGGAAGTGGTGGGACCATCGTAAACGATCTCACCGGCACGGATACCGATGACACGGCTGGCATACTGCAGCGCCAGATCGACATGGTGGATATTGATCAGCACGGTGATGTTCATATCCTTGTTGATGCGCTGGAAATCGGCCATGACCTGACGGGCGGTGACGGGGTCGAGTGCCGCAACGGGTTCATCGGCCAGAATGATGGAGGGGCTCTGGTTCAGGGTGCGGGCGAGAGACACACGCTGCTGCTGACCGCCGGACAGTTCATCGCAGCGGGTGTAGGCTTTGTCAAGAATGCCGACCTTGTCGAGCGCTTCGAGGGCCTTGATCTTCTGTTCTTTGTTGAACAGACCCAGCAGCACGCGGAAGAAGTTCATATCAGGTACCATGAAGGACAGCACGTTCTTGATGGCGGTGGAACGGGTTACCAGGTTGTAGCTTTGGAAGATCATACCGATCTTGCGGCGATAGCGGCGCATGGTTTTGCCCTTGAGGGACATGACGTCCACACCGTCAACGATCAGCTGACCTTCGGTGATGTCGATCATGCGGTTGATGGTGCGGATCAAAGTACTTTTGCCTGCACCGGACAGACCGATGATGGCAACGAACTCGCCCTGATCGATGGTCAGATTAACATCCTTCAGGCCCTTGGTGCCATTGGGATAGGTCTTGCTCACGTTCTTGAACTCTATCAAAGCTCAATACCCCGTTTCTTTTATTTTCTTCGAAAAATACGCATAAAAATGCTTTTTAATTATATCACTTCCGGCACTTGTTGGCAATAGAAAACGGTCTCCCTTTTTGAGGGAGACCGCGGAAGATTTGC
>JAKSQG010000151.1 GCA_024404275.1 Clostridia bacterium
CGGTACAGTCTCAGTTTTCTTTTGGTCATGTTGCCTCCCGAGGTTTGCGCAAAAGCAGCAGCGCGCCCGTTACGCACAAAAGCACGCTCAGCAGCTGGGAAACGCGGAAAGCGCCCAACATCAGGCTGTCGGTACGCAAGCCCTCCACCAGCGCACGCCCTGCGCCATAGAAGAGCAGATAGAGATAAAACACTTTACCGGGAGCATTCTTGCGCAGGCGATAACGCCACAGCACAAAAAAGCCGGTCAGGTCCCACATGGATTCATAGAAGAAGGTCGCCAGATGCCAAGCGCCGTCCGCATACACCGCAACGGGGAAAAACTGCCAGAAGGTATTGGTGACCTCAAGGCCGTACGCCTCACCGTTGAAGAAATTGCCCCAGCGTCCGATGGCCTGCGCCAGAATGAGCACAGGTGCGGTCACATCCAGCAAGGTCCGGTATGGGATGCGGCGCCGGCGGGCCAACAGGGCAATGCCGATCGCACCGCCGATGACGCCGCCGTATATGGCCAGACCGCCCTGCCAGATATACAGGACGGAGATGGGATTCAGGGCGTATACATCCCAGCGGAACAACACATAATAGATTCTGGCGCCGATCACGCCAAAGGGAACTGCCCACAGGGCCAGGTCAATGCCTGTATCCTGCGGCAGACCGCGGCGGCGGCATTCCCTTTGACACAGCACCACTGCCAAAGCGATGGCACAGGCGATCAGCAGACCATAAATGGAAACAAAGCCAAACAGGCGTGTGCGCATTATTCCGCCTTGCCTTCTGCATCCAGCTTCTTGAGCCAATCACGGATGGGCAGGTGCTGGGGGCACTGCTTTTCGCAGGCGCCGCAGCCCACGCAGCGGCCGGCATCGTTTTCATCCTTCACATAACCGGCGTACTGGCGCTTGAAGCGATCGGGAACGGACAGCATGCGGCTCTCGTTGAAATCCTTGAACAGGGCGGGAATATTGACGCCCTTGGGGCAGGGCATGCAGTAGCGGCAGCCCGTGCAGCCAATGGGCATGCGCGCCAGATAACCCGCGCGCAGACGGCCGATGAGGCGCTTTTCGGCATCGGTCATGCCGCCGACAGTGACATCATTGAAGATGCGCAGATTGTCTTCCACCTGCTCTTCGGTGCTCATGCCGGAGAGAATGACGGCCACCTCTTTGAAATCCGCAATGTAGCGGAAGGCCCAGTCGGGGGCGGAACGCTTGACCTTGGTGTGATTCATGATGGCCTGAATATCGGGGCCGGGATTGGCCAGCGCGCCGCCGCGGAGAGGCTCCATGACAACGAGCGGCACGTTGCGCTGACGGGCAAGGCGCACGCCGGCAAGACCTGCCTGATCGTAAATATCCAGATAGTTGAACTGAATCTGCGCCATGTGCCAGTCATAGGAGGTCATGATTTCGCGGAACACGGGATAATCATCGTGGAAACTGAAGGAAGGGTGCACGATGCGGCCATCCTTCACGGCACGATCCAAAAAGTCCGTCACGTGGAGGCTCTTCATCTTTTCCCAGCGATCCTTGCCCAGGGCGTGCAGCAGATAAAAATCGATCTGCGGCACATCCAGACGGCGCAGCTGCTCATCCAGCAGGCGGTCCAAATCGGCTTCGGTCTCCACCAGCCAGCAGGGCAGCTTGGTGGCCAGCTTGACCTTTTCACGGTAGCCATCCTTCAGGCAGCGGCCCACCACAGGTTCGCTCTGACGGCCGCAATAAGGATACGCGGTATCGACATAGTTGACACCGCTGTCGATGGCGTGGCGCAGCATGGCTTTGGTGCGCTCCTCATCGACGATCTTTTCCCCGTTGATTTCATTCATGGGCAGGCGCATCATACCAAAGCCCAGACGGGATACATTAAATCCAAGCTGACCGAAAGGCACATATTGCATAATCAACATTTTCCTTCCCGAAATTTTGCATACAGTATACCATAAAAGAAAATTCTGTTCAACACTTGCAACGGTGTCAAAAAAAGCGGATAATAGAGACAGCTTCAAAGGAGGACCGCACATGTATCAGGCGCTGTACCGCAAGTGGAGACCCCGCACTTTTTCCGAAATGACCGGCCAGGCGGCCGTCATCCGCACGCTCCGCAACCAGGTGGCTTCGGGGCGCGTGGCGCATGCCTATCTTTTCTGCGGCAGCCGCGGCACGGGCAAAACCAGCGCCGCCAAGATCATGGCGCGGGCCATCAACTGTGAAAACAATGCAAACGGCGATCCCTGTCTGGAATGCCCCTCCTGCATGGCGCTGGGCGGCGAGACCTCGCTGGATGTGTTTGAAATGGACGCCGCCAGCAACAGCCGCGTGGAGGAGATCCGCGACCTGCTGGAAAAGGTGGATTACCCGCCGCAGTTCAGCCGTTATAAAGTGTACATCATCGATGAAGTGCACATGCTTTCCAACGCGGCTTTCAACGCGCTGCTGAAAACGCTGGAAGAGCCGCCGTCCTACATGGTGTTTATCCTTGCCACCACCGAGCCGCAGAAGATTCCGCCCACCATTCTGAGCCGCTGCCAGCGCTTTGACTTCGGTCGTCTGACGGAAGAGGACATGACCTCGCGCATGCTCACCGCCATGCCGGAGCTGAACGAGGCAGAGCCCGCGGCACTGAGCCTCATCGCCCGTGCGGCGGACGGCGCCATGCGTGACGCGTGGAGCCTGCTGGATATGTGCCTTGGCAGCGGTGAAAAGCTGACCGAAAGCGTGGTGCGGCAGGCGCTCGGCGCCGCGGACAGCGAGTTTTTGTTTGATTTTGCCGCGGCGTTAGCCGTCTCGGACAGCCGCAGGGCGTTGGACATGATTGATGAGCTGATGCGCGGCGGACGCGATGTGCAGGTGTATCTGCGTGATTTTTCCGCGCATGTGCGACAGCTGACCGCGTTCAAGCTGGGGGCTGTCAGCGCCGATATGACCCGTGAAAACGCGGGGCGCTATCAGGAACAGGCAAAAGAAATATCGATGCCGCGCCTTATCCGCATGCTGGAGCTGGCCATGCAGGCGGAAACGGATACGCGCTATGCTTCTTCCCCACGCTCTGTGCTGGAGCTGTTTGCCCTGAAATCCTGCCGTGTTGCCGAAGAAAACGACCCGCAGGCGCTGATGGACCGTGTGGAGGAATTGGAGCATCAGCTGTCGCTCATCCGCAGTCGAGGCATTGCCCTGCCGCAGGAAGCCGCTCCGGCACCCAAGCCCGAAAAGAAGCCCGCCGCACCGCGGAAAGCGGAAACGGCGATCCCCACCCCCGACAGCGCGCTGGTCAACGGCAAAAAACCGTCGGAGATCTGGAACGCCATGCTGGGGAGACTCCAGAAGGAAGAGGTTGCCCTGTTTTCCATTGTCAACACCGGCAAGTTCGGCGGCTACAAGGACGGCACCTACAAGCTGCTGTTCGACAGCAAAGCCGCCATCAGCCGGGACTTTGTCTCCCACCCGGATCGGCACAGCGTGATTGAAAA
>JAKSQG010000152.1 GCA_024404275.1 Clostridia bacterium
CTGACGCACAGATCCTGCAGACCGGGACGCAGGAAGTTGTTCAGCATCTCATTGGCACGGGCCGGAGGCTGAATGAAATCGGGATGCGTCTCGATGTAATCAATGATCCAGTCCTGATACTTGCTCATGCGGAAGAAATAGCTTTCCTCGCACATGGGTTCTACGGGGCGTCCGCAGTCGGGGCAGCACTTCACACCGTCCTTATCGGTCACTTGGGTAGGCGTCCAGAAGGATTCGCAGGGGGTGCAGTACAGTCCCTCGTACTTGCTCTTGTAGATATCGCCCTGGTCATAGAACTTTTTGAAAATCTTCTGCACCACTTTTTCATGGCGCTCATCGGTGGTGCGGATAAAATCATCGTATTCGATGTTCATCAGCTTCCACAGTTCCTTGGTCTGCGCCACAATGGCGTCAACATACTGCTTGGGCGTTACACCTGCTTCGGCTGCCTTGCGTTCGATTTTCTGGCCATGTTCATCGGTACCGGTCAGAAAATAAGTATCATAGCCCGTCATCTTCTTGAAGCGGGTCATGCTGTCCGCCGCCACCGTGGTATAGGTGTGGCCGATATGCATGTTGCCGCTGGGGTAGTAGATCGGGGTCGTGATATAGAAGGTCTTCTTTTCGGACATATGATTTCCCTCCGGCTTTATCAGTTTTGTTCTTTATAGGTCTTTTCTTTTCCGCTCAGCTGGTGCAGGGCCTTGATGGTGTACACACAGAAAGCAGCATAGGCCAACGCAATGCCTGCCCACAGGATCACCAGCTGCGGCTGTATGCTCATTTCCGCGAAGGAAGCCCAGAAGAAGCTTACGATCATCGCCACGCAAAGCACCACCTGCGCCGCCTTACCGATAAACAGACTGTGCACCACAATATGCTTTTTCAGCATGAAGAGGCTGCCGATCACCATCAGCACTTCCTTGACGCCCAGCAGCAGCACAGGCAGCAGCGGCACAATGCCGCGGATGGTCAGCGTACACAAAACAGAAAGCACCATCAGCTTATCCGCCAGCGGGTCCGCCAGCTTGCCGAAATCGGTAATGCTGTTGGTTTTGCGGGCAATGATGCCATCCAGCATATCCGTAATGGAAGCAGCCGCAAATACCGCCAGCCCCCACATATCCTCTTTTGCGCCAAGCATCAGCACCCAAAGCACCGGCACCAAAAACAGACGCACCAACGTCAGCACGTTGGGTACGTTCCACGCAAAATAGCGGCGCTTTTCCATCTCGTTTCTCCTTCGCTCAGAATCCATTTTCATTATAGCACAATATGACATCTTGTGCAAACTCTCCCGCAAAATTCTGTCACGATTCCTCCCTGCGGAAGAATTATTGAAAATTTTAAGGTACACTCTGCTTCTATGCCGTTGATTTATAGCTGTCATTTATGGTATAATAAATTACGGCGGAATGGGTTTTCTGCCGTGTTGTTTTGTTTTCATGCGGAAGGAGATGCATGTTATGTCTCATATTGCTGTTTTGACCAGCGGCGGCGACAGTCCGGGAATGAATGCGGCCGTTACTGCCGTTGCCCGCAGTGCCGCTCTGCTCGGTGCCTCCCTGCTGGGTGTGGACCGTGGCTTTAACGGTCTGCTCGGCAAAAATCCCGAAACCGATTTTATCGAACTGTCCCTCGAAAAAGCCCTCGATATCGCCGACCTGCCCGGCACGCAGCTGCGTACCGCCCGCTGTCTGGAGTTTATCAAGCCCGAGGTACAAAAAGCCGCTGCCGATCTGCTTCGCTCCAAGGATGTGACCGGTCTGATCGTCATCGGCGGCGATGGCAGCTTCCACGGCGCCCAGGCGCTCTGCCACCAGGGCATCCCCTGCATCGGCATCCCCGGCACCATCGACAACGACCTGGCCTACACCGAGATGACGCTCGGCTTTGACACCGCTGTCAACACCTGTGTGGACGCTGTTCGTTCCATCCGTGCCACCAGCCGTTCCCACGACCGTCCCCACGTAGTCGAGGTAATGGGCCGTCACTGCGGCGACATTGCCCTGATGACCGCCGCCTCCACAGGTGCCGAGATTGTCATCGCCCCCGAAGCCAAGCATTGGAGCGTGGAAGAAATCGCTCTGCGTCTTCAGAGCCAGATTGACCGCGGCAATTATCGCTCCACCATCGTAGTAGCCGAAGGCGCCTGGGAAATCATGAAGCCATTTGACTATTACGGCTTCCTTAAAGCAAACGGTGTCAAGGATGTGTACGAGGGTCAGCCCATCAATGCCGATCTTTTTGCCAAGGTACTCAAATACATGTGCAGCATGCCCGACAACTCTCATCCCGAAGTTCGTGCCACCGTCATCGGCTACACGCAGCGCGGCTGCCAGCCCACCGCACGTGACGCCACCTTCGCCTTTGAAGCAGGTGTCGCCGCCGTCCGCCTGCTGCAGCACGGCGAAAGCAACCGCGTCATTGGCATGAAGCACGGCAAAGTGTACGATATCGACATTGATAAGGCACTCAAAGCGCATCGTCCGTTCCAGCGTTCCCTCTACAACACCATCAACGCGTTGTGATGCTGTAAGGCGTCGTCTCTTGGCGACGCTTTTTTCAGTCATCCCACACATATTCCACTTCTGATGATTATGTCCGCTTATACATGCAACCTATGCCCGCGGGCCTGCAATGCCACCCGCACCGAAAACGAAGGCAGCGGCGTATGCCGCATGGGCATGCTTCCTGTGGTTTCCCGTATTGCTCCCCATCTGTGGGAGGAGCCTTTCATTTCCGGCACACGCGGCAGCGGCACCGTTTTTTTCAGTGGCTGCAATCTCGGTTGCGTCTATTGTCAGAATTATGTCATCAGCCATCAGAACCTCGGTCGCCGTATGAATGTCGCATAGCTGACAGACCGCATTGCTGATTTGGAAGCCCAGGGCGTGCACAACATTTCCTTCGTAACCGGTACGCATTTCATTCCCGCTGTGTTGGAGTCTCTGTGTCTGCGCACCCCTGCCGTTCCCGTTGTCTGGAACAGCGGTGGATACGAAAGCGTCGATTCGCTGCGTCAGCTCGAAGGCCATGTACAGATCTACCTTCCCGACCTGAAGCACGTTTCATCCCTGCTTTCCCGCAAGCTCTGCGCCGCTGCGGATTACTTTGAAAAAACCTCTGCCGCCATTGCCGAAATGTTACGTCAGACCGGCGCACCTGTTTATGATGACGAAGGGCTGCTGCTTTCCGGCACGGTGATCCGCCATCTCGTGCTTCCCGGCTGCACCTCAGACAGCATGAAGGTGCTGCAGTGGATTGCTGAAAACGCCCCCATCGGAACGCCCGTCAGTATCATGCGTCAATACACGCCCATCCCCCAATGCACGGTTCGCGGCATGGACCGTCGGGTGACAGACGATGAATACGACCGCGTCGTTTCCTACG
>JAKSQG010000153.1 GCA_024404275.1 Clostridia bacterium
TCAATCTGTCCGATGCCAACCGCCCCGTGCTCGCCGCTGCGCGTGCCCGTGCAGAAGCGACCGGTGCCCCTGCTGCCGCTCTGCAGCTGGATGACGGACGCATCATCACTGCCAAAACTTCTTCTCTGCTTGGACCTTCCGCCGCGCTGGTCCTCAACGCAGTCAAAGCGCTCGCCGGCATCGACGATGCCACCACCCTGCTGCCCCCGCGCATCATCGAGCCCGTGCAGCGCCTCAAGTGTGATTTCCTGGGCAACCACAACCCCCGCCTGCATTCCGACGAGGTCCTGATCGCCCTCTCCGTCGCTGCCGCCACCGATCCCGTTGCCGCGCTCGCCGTGGAACAGCTGCCCAAGTTGAAGGGTCTCGAGGCGCACACCACCGTCATCCTTTCCCAGGTGGACGAGAATGTTTTCCGTCGTCTCGGTGTCAACCTGACCATGGACCCCAAGTATCAGTCCCGCAAGCTCTATCACAAATAAGCAGCAACGCGCATACAAAAAGGCAGGCCTTTAAGCCTGCCTTTTGTTGTATCGTTTTGTCAGGGATGCAGCACAGTGCCGCGGTCATCGCCGTTGATCACAGCCGTAATACTCTCGGCAGAATCCAGACCAAACACTCGCACCGTGGGAATATGCTGCTCATTCAGCATGGCAAAGGCTGCGGTGTCCATCACCTTGAGATTGCGGGCCATGGCCTCGCCATAACTGACATCTCTCAAAAGCACAGCGGAAGCATCTTTTCTGGGATCCGCGGTATAAACACCATCAATGTTCTTGGCCAGCAGCAGCGCATCCACCTTCATCTCCGCAGCACGCAGCACCACCGCCGTATCCGTGGTAAAGAAGGGATTGCCGGAACCGCCCGCGAACAGCACCACCTTACCATTCTTCATGGCTTCACGGGCAGACTGCACATTGTAGGGTTCGCACACGCGAGGCATATCGATGGCGGAGAAGACAACCGCTTCCGCGCCGTTTCTTTCAATCGCATCGCGCATGCACAGGCAGTTAATCACCGTGCCCAGCATGCCCATATGGTCCGCTGTCACAGCGTCCATCTCCTGAGATTGTCTGCCGCGCCAGATGTTACCCGCACCGATAACGATGCCCAGCTGCGTGCCGCCCTTGACGATCTCTGCCAGCACGCGGCCCACTTCCATAATTTTGTCCTGATCAAAGAGACGGCCGTTCTCGCCCAGTGCCTCGCCGCTCAGCTTCAGCAAAATACTGTTGTACTTCATCTTTCGCTCCTCAAAAAAAGGACGGACATTTGATTGTCCGTCCAATGTGTTAAGCAATTACTTCTTGCCGGTCATCTCGGCGATTTCGGCAGCCAGATCGCTCTGCTTCTTCTCGATGCCTTCGCCCAGCTTGAAGCGAACAAAGCGGCGGATGGTCACCTTTTCACCGGTCTTCAGGGTGGTCTCGTTCAGCAGATCCTTGATGGTGATATCAGGATTCTTCACGAACTGCTGATCCATCAGGCAAACTTCCTTGCAGTACTTGTCCACACGGCCTTCAACGATCTTGTCGATGATGGCGGCGGGCTTCTTGGCGTTCTTCTCGTCGTTCATGACCTGCTCATGGGCGATCTTGCGCTCGTCTTCCAGCTTGGCAGCGGGAATTTCTTCCTTGGTCACGTACTCGGGAGCAGCAGCGGCGATATGCATCGCCACATCATGGCACAGGGCCTTGAAGGCATCGGTGCCGGCCACAAAGTCGGTTTCGCAGTTGATCTCAACCAGCACGCCGATCTTGCCGCCCATGTGGATGTAGGACTCAACGGCGCCTTCAGCGGCGACGCGGCCGCTCTTCTTGTTGGCAGCAGCCAGTCCCTTTTCACGCAGATATTCAACGGCCTTTTCCATATCGCCATCGCTGGCAACCAGGGCCTTTTTGCAATCCATCATACCGGCCTGAGTGCGCTCGCGCAGCTCTTTTACCAGTGCCGCAGTAACTTCAGCCATTTTCTTATTCCTCCGGTCTGTATTTTAGATAGAAATTATTCGGCGTCCTTGGCGGCTTCTTCGCCGTCCTGCACGCCCTGCTTGCCTTCCAGGATGGCATCGGCCATCTTGCCGGCGATCAGCTTCACGGCACGGATGGCATCATCGTTGCCGGGAATGACGTAATCGATCTCATCGGGATCGCAGTTGGTATCAACAATGCCGACGATCGGAATGCCCAGGGCACGGGCTTCGGCCACGGCGATGTGCTCCTTGCGGGGGTCGACCACAAACAGGGCACCGGGCAGATTCTTCATCTCACGGATACCGCCCAGGTTGGCGATCAGCTTTTCACGCTCGTGGATCAGCTTGATGACTTCCTTCTTGGGCAGCACATCAAACTGGCCGTTCTGCTCCATACGATCGATGGCGTTCAGACGCTCGATACGGGTCTTGATGGTCTTGAAGTTGGTGAGCATGCCGCCCAGCCAGCGGTTATTGACATAGTACATGTTGCAGCGCTTGGCTTCGCTCTCGATGCTCTCCTGAGCCTGCTTCTTGGTGCCGACAAACAGCATGGTCTTGCCTTCCAGAGACAGGTTGCGCACGAACATGTAGGCTTCGTCGATCTTGCGGACGGTCTTCTGCAGGTCGATGATGTAGATGCCGTTGCGCTCAGTAAAGATGTACTGGGCCATCTTGGGGTTCCAGCGGCGGGTCTGATGACCGAAGTGCACGCCGGCTTCGAGCAGGTGCTTCATGGAAATGACGCTCATGGTTTCTTCCTCCTTGTTTTTCCACCGCGGAGACGTAAATTTTGCTGCCACCCTGTACGGGCACAAGCGGCATGTCTTCCGCGTGCGTTATCTGTGATAGTATATCACATCTCTCCATACATTGCAATATTTTTTTGCTTCTTTCTCTTCGGTTTTGGACGGTTTATTGACTTATCCTCCCACAACGAGGTATAGTTATAAAAAAGACAAAAGGAAGAACCGTATGCTGACCCAGAAGGAAATGCTCCGCATGTCCCCCGCCGAGCTGGTGGATGCCGGCATCTGCCCTACCTGTCTCAACCGCGCAACCGGCGGCGGCGTCTATGGCAGCAATGCCCATTTGCTGCTCTATGAGGATGCACAAATTGAATGTTTTTTTGTCCCCAATCCCAGAGCCGATGGGCACATGTGCATCTCTTCTGTCCCGCACTATCACGACATGAGCGAAGCGCCGGATGAAATCAACGAAAAGATCATCCGTTTTGCCAAACGCTTTATGCAAATTCTCCGTGAGGTATACGGATGTGAGCGTGTCTACCTCTGCACCATGTGCGACGGACCGAATAATCATTATCATGTTCAGCTTATTCCCCG
>JAKSQG010000154.1 GCA_024404275.1 Clostridia bacterium
CCGCAGCCGTAGGCATGGTTGACCGCCACCACGTCATCCACATTGGGATATTTGGGCAGCAGCTCCTTGCGGATGCGCTCCACAGCCACATCCAGTACACCCTGCACGCACTGTACAGTGGTCTGGATGCCCAGAATGTTGCGTGTGCCGGCATAGCCGCCTTCGGGATTCTTATAGCCCCACCAGGTTTTGACCGGCGGTTCGGGCAGATCGGTGCGCAGGTTGGTGCCCCAAGGCATATTGTCCAGGGAGGGCGAAACAGGCAGGCGCAGCATATGCTCATTGATCCAGGAACCCTTGGGGATCTCGTCCAGAGCATAACCCAGTGTTACGCCATAACGGATGATCTCGCCGTCCTTGGGAATGTCACAGAGCGCTACCTTATGACCCTGCGGAATGTCCGCCAGGGTAATAACGCCGGGCATCAGCTCGCTGCCCGCTGCCATGGGCTTAACCACAATGGCCACGTTATCACGGTCATTCAGCTTGATGAAAGTCTGCATAATGTTTTCTCCTTTATCAGTCGTTTTCTGCTGAGAAATTTGGTAGAGGAGTTGTCTGATATCAGCATGGCTTCCGGCAGGACCTTTTTAATAAATAGTATCCTGCCTTTTAAAACGTACGCTATGAAACGGGAACGGGGGAGGCGTAAAAAGCAACGCCTCCCCTTCCACTTAAATGCTATTTAGGATTGAAACAACGGTTAGGACCATGAAGCACCATGCCCTGCCGCGTTTTTGGGTAAAGCATAGCTGAACGCACCTGCGCGCGTTCTTGTTCAAAGATTCAAACCGCTCTTTCCTGTTCATTATCAGCGAACCATGCAGGGCTTCTTGTTATCGAACTTCCAGCCGGGGATCAGGTACTGCATGCCAATGGAGTCATCGCGGCCGCCGAGGCAATGCTCGTTGTACAGCGCGTTGGCCTTCTTGACCTGCTCCAGATCCACTTCGATGCCCAGACCGGGCTTCTTGGGCAGATCGATGCAGCCGTTAACGATCTGCAGGGGCTCCTTGGTCAGGCGCTCAATGCCTTCCTGCCAGATCCAGTGGGTATCGATACCGTTCATCTTGCCGGGGATGGCGGCAGCGCACTGCACGACCATGGCCAGAGAGATATCGAAGTGGTTGTTGCTGTGGCAGCCCCACATAAGGCCGAAATCGTTGCACAGCTGACCCACGCGGACAGAACCGTTCATGGTCCAGAAATGGGGATCGGCCAGCGGGATATCCACAGCCTGCAGGGCGATGGTGTGGCACATCTGGCGCCAGTCGGTGTTGATCATGTTGGTGGCGGTGGGCATCATGGCAGCACGACGGAAGTCAGCCATCACCTCACGGCCGGAGAAGCCCTTTTCGGCACCGCAGGGATCTTCGCAGTAAGCCAGCACCTTCTTCAGTTCGGGAGCGATCTCCAGAGCTTCTTCCAGGCTCCAGCAGCCGTTGGGATCCAGGTCAACGCGGGCTTCGGGGAAAGCAGCCTTGATGGCCTGCACAGCCTTCAGCTCTTCCTTGGGAGGCAGCACGCCGCCCTTGAGCTTGAAGTCTTCGAAGCCGTACTTTTCATGGGTAGCCTTGGCCAGGGCAACGATGTGCTCGGGATCCATGGCCTCGTTGTGGCGCAGACGATACCAGTCGCAATCGCTGTCTTCCTCGCTCTGATAGGGCAGGTCGGTCTTCTTTCTATCGCCCACATAGAACAGGTAGCTCAGGAAGCGAACGCTGGTGCGCTGAATGCCATCGCCCATCAGCTCGGCAGCGGGAACATCCAGGTACTTGCCCAACAGGTCCAGCAGGGGAGCTTCCACAGCGGTCACGGCATGAACGCCAACGCGCAGGTCGAAGGTCTGCAGGCCGCGCACGTCATCCTTGATGTTGCTGCTCAGCCAGGCACGGATCTTGTTCAGGGTGCTCTTGTAATCGGAGATGCGGGTACCCAGCACGAGGGGCTTGATATCCTCCAGAGCCTTGGTGATCTTCTGACCGCCGGGCACTTCGCCAACGCCCAGATTACCGGTGGAGTCTTCCAGCACAACAACGTTGCGGGTAAAGAACGGAGCATGAGCGCCGCTCAGGTTCAGTTCCATACAGTCATGTCCGGCAACGGGATAGACATCCATTTTAACAATCGTAGGAATCATGTTCTAATCTCCCTTTCTTGTTTTGAAATGTATCAAACAGCCCTCAGGCTGCCATTTCCTTTTTTCAGATCACGCTGGAATCGTCAATGCCGTATTTTTTCATCTTGCGCCACAGCGTCGTTTTGCTCATGCCGAGCGTTTCGGCTGCAGCCTGACGGTTACCGCTGAAGCGGCGCAGCGCGGCAATGATGTCAGCTGCTTCGGATACGCTGACCACCACCACTGGTTTTTCCTTTTCACCGGCATTCTCCGCCCGGGCAGAACCCGTATCGGGCAGCTGAAGCCGCACAAAATCGGCATTGATGACCTTGTTATCGGCCATGATGACCAGTGTTTCGCAGAAGAGACGAAGCTGCTCGATGTTGCCCTGCCAGTAGAAGGAATAGATCAGCTTGCGAGCTTCGTTATCGGGCACCACATACTTGTGGTACTTGGCCGAAAACTCTTCCAGGAAGCGATCGAGCAATCCGGGCAGGTCATCGGGGCATTCCGTCAGCGAGGGCACTCTCAGTTTCAGCTGGCTCAGACGGCTGTACAGCGTTTCCAGAAATCTTCCTTCCTGCACGCAATCGGACAGATCGCGCACCGAGGTGCAGATGATCCGTACATCCATCGGCAGCATGGCATGACCATCCGGCGCAGGGATGCAATGGTTTTCCAGCAGCATCAGCAGCTGATACTGGCAGGTCGGGCACAGTTGATCCACGTTTTCGATCAGCAGCGTACCGGTGTGCGCCAGTGTCACAGCGCCGCGTCCTTCGGTGCGTTCATCGCGTCCAAGCAATGCCTTCTGCTGCATTTCGGGGCTCAAAGCACCGCAATTGACAGAGACAAAGGAACGGTCATTGCGCAGGCTGAAATTGTGTATGCATTCGGCAAAAAGGCGTTTGCCCACACCATGTTCGCCCTCAATCAGCACAGGCAGATCATAGCGCGCATAGCGCATCGCCATTTCGCGGGCTTCGCTCATAGAAGGTGCCAGCGTTTTGATATCATCAAAAACCGCTGCGGCTTTGTACGCCGCCGTCATGAAGTTGCTGCGGCGCACCGTCTATTCCATCTTTTCGATGCGTTTGAAATCCTGCATCGTCAGAAGGTAAGAGATGTATT
>JAKSQG010000155.1 GCA_024404275.1 Clostridia bacterium
AGGAGATGGCTTCCTTCTTGAAGTAGTCGCCCAGAGACCAGTTGCCCAGCATCTCAAAGAAGGTGCAGTGGCTCGCGTCGCCGACCTCATCGATATCGCCGGTGCGGATGCACTTCTGCACGTCGGTCAGACGGGTGCCCTGAGGATGCTTCTGACCCAGCAGATAGGGAACAAGGGGATGCATGCCGGCGGTGGTGAACAGCACGGTAGGATCATTTTCGGGGATGACGGAGGCGGAGGGAATCAGCGCATGACCTTTTTCCTGAAAAAACTTCAGGAACATGGCGCGCAGATCGTTGGAAGAAAGAGACTGCATGTCATTCACTCCTTAACAAAATAAAATCGTGCCTGTACATTCGAAGACGAACAGACACGATTCGCGGTACCACTTCGATTGGCGATAAACGCCCACCTCAAACCCGGTAACGGCGGGAACCGATCTGTCTTACTGTTTTCGGACAGATAACTCCGCAGAGGCTTCGCCGGAAAATGCCGAACTTACACCATCATCGGCTCGCTGAAATACCGGGTACTTGGCTGCGTCAAAGTTGCGTATGCAATTGGAATAAGTATAGTGCCGACAGCCCTTTTTGTCAAGTGCGGCAAGCGGCGGAGCGGCTTTGAAAACATTGTTTTCAGCGGCTTAGGGCGTTGATTTCCGCCTCGGAGACGGTGATGAGCAGCGTTTTCTGATGGGTGAAGGTGACAAAGCCGACAGGCGTGCCGGAGGGCTTTTTGATGTAGCGGCGCAGGGTGTAATCGATCGGCACGGAAAGTCCCTTGCCCTTGGAATACCAGGAAGCCAGACGGGCGGCGGTGAGCAGCGTTTCATCCGATACGGCGGCCCCCTCGGTGTGGATGATGACGTGGGAGCCCGGCATATCCTTGGCGTGCAGCCAGACATCGTTTGGCTGGGCACCCATGGTGAGGCGCTCATTCTGCATGGCGTTTTTGCCCACGGAGATCATCATGCCGTCCTGCGCTTTGAAACGCATCACGGCGGACTGACGGTTGTCCTTGGGGGCCTTTTTTGCAGCGGCGGTCTTTTTGATAAAGCCTGCATCGGTCAGCACGCGGCGGATATCGCCGAGGTCAAACTCGTTCTCGCTGCGGTCCAGGTCGCACATGGCTTCTTCCAGCACAGCCAGGTCGCGGAGCGTTTTTTCCTTCTGCTCGGCTGCCAGACGGGCGGCGGCACGGGCTTTCTGATAGCGTTTGAAATAGCGCTGGGCATTCTGCGCGGGGGTGAAGCGCACCTCGAGGGGAATCTCGATGTCTTCACCCGTGTAATAGTTGGGCAGGATGGCCGTGGCTGCACCGCGGGGCACCAGATGCAGCTGCGAGGTGAGCAGCTCGCCCATGACACGCCATTCCTCGGCGTGAGAGGCACCCAAAAGCTCCTCTTCCTGCAATGCCAGCTTTTTTTCACAGCGTTCGATGTGCGTTTTGATCAAACGGCGCAGCGAAACAGAACGTTGCAGGATGCGGTCACGGCGGTCACGACCGGTAAAATAGACATCAAAGGCGGCGCTGAGCGACTCGCAGACCTTTTGCTTATCGGGATCGAAGGTCAGGTACAGATGGGGAAACACATCTGCCGGCATGCCTGCTTCATCGAGCAGAAGCCGCGGCGAAGTCATCTCGTCCAGACGATGCCAGTGATCATTCAGCCGTTCCGCCAACGCAGGCAGATCCTGCTCCTGCACAAGGGCTTGCTCCAGACCGGTCATGCGGTAGGAAAGCTCGGCGGCGGCAATGCCGCTCAGACCGGAGAAAATGCCCGACAGCACTTTGCGCAGCGGACCCTCCTCGACGGAAAGGCGAGCCAGAATGGCTTCAGGGGTGATTTCATCTCCGCTCAGCTTATCCTGCAGCGGCGGCTCGATAAAGTCCAGCCCGGGCAGTGCCTGACGTACACGGCTCATGTCGTCGGTGACATGACGGATGGCATCGATGATGCGTCCATCGCGTACCAGGGTCAGGTTGCTGTGGCGGCCCATGGCTTCAAAATACATCTGATAGGGATGCATTTCACCCAGCTCATCCTGCGCTTCAAAGCTCAGCAGCAGCACGCGGTCGCCGTGCAGTTGGGTAATGCTCATCAGCCGCCCGCCGCTCAGATGTTTGCGCATCAGCATCAAAAACATCGGCGCGTCAATGGGATTGACAAACTGCTGGCTTGTCAGATGTACGCGGGGAAAACTGGGGCTGGCGGAGAGGATCAGTTTATAGTTTTTGCTGTTGTTGCGCAGTGTCAGCAGCAGCATATCCTTTTCCGGCTGCGTGATCTTTTCCACACGTGCGCCGGCAAGGGCTGTGTTCAGTTCACGGGCAATAAAGCCCAGGGTAAGTCCGTCCATCGGCATATCGTCATACCTCCATTTCTATCATATCACATTTTTTGAGGAGCTTCAATCGGCTGAAGAGGGATTGTCAGTCAGGCAGGAGCGTGCTACAATACTAACAATAAACGCTTTTGTGGAGGCGAAAATATGCAGATATACGGCATGAAGGTCAACCACCTGACAAATCCTTTGGGATATGAAGCGGAATCCATCACCTTTACTTATAAAGTCAAAGATGCGGCGGGCAAAAAGCAGACTACCGCACGGATCCGCGTTTGGAATGAAGAAAATGCGGTTCTGCTGGATACGGGCTTTGACAGCGGCATTGACAGTCTGGGATTTACGCCGCGGCTGAAGCTTTGCCCGAGAACACGCTATCATTGGCAGGTGACTGTGCGAACAGATGCCGATGAAGAGGAAACAAGTGCCGTACAGCACTTTGAAACGGGCAAAAGGAGTGAAGAATGGTCCGGAAAATGGATCATGGCAGCGGAAGAGCATGGCGCGGCAGACCTTCTTCGCAAGCGCTTTGCGCTGCCGAAGGAGACGGTGCAGGCTCGCCTTTATATCTGCGGTCTTGGGATATATGAAGCCCATCTAAACGGCTGCCGGGTGGGCGATGAGCAGATGACGCCCTATTGTACCAACTATGACGCCTGGGTGCAGTATCAGACCTACGATGTGACAGCACTGCTGAAGCAGGAAAACACGCTGGAGGTCGAACTGGCGGATGGCTGGTACAAGGGTCGCTTCGGCTTCAGAAGCCGTGAGAATACGTACGGCGACCGCAGGGTGATGATCTGTGAGCTGCGGTGCCGTATG
>JAKSQG010000156.1 GCA_024404275.1 Clostridia bacterium
TTTCTCCTGCCGCGGTGACGGCAGAACAGCTGGAAGCGGCGGACGCCTTGCGCCGACAGGCAGAGCAGGAGCTGCAGGAGACCGGGAAGAAGCTGGTGATTGTGAACGAAAAGATCAACAGTATTCGGGAAAAGTTGTCACAGCTGAAGATCACGGAGGATGTGACGGAAAAGTCTGTGCAGCAGAAGGCGCAGGAAGCGGAGAAACTGGCGAAGCAGTATCTGGAGAACATTGAAAGCCGGGAAAAGGCATTGAAGGATGTGGAAGGTCAGCTGAACAGAAGCGCGGGCACCATGGACAGCCTGCAGCAGGGAATCGGCGGACTGGAAAGTGATCTGAAAGAGCAGCGCGGCAAGTTTGAAGCGGGGCTCAGTGAGCTGGGATTCAGCAGTGCCCGTGAATTTGAGCTGGCGAGAATGTCGGATGCCGATATGAACCGTATTGAAAAAGCCGTGCGGGAGTATGGGGAACAGCTGCGTTCTCAAAAGGATCATGCGGAAAGACTGCGGGAACAGCTGGCAGGCAAGCAGCCCGAAGACCTTGGGGCACTGCAGAAGCTGTATAAGGAACTGTCTGCGGCGTGCAACAAGGCATAGGCGGAATGGACAACGGTGGACCGTAAGATCGTACTGCATGAGGATGCCCGCAAAGAAATCGGAAAGGCACTGAAGCAGCGCGAACGCCATCAGGATCATTGGGCGGCGGTGCATGACCTTTATACCTGCTGCGCCGGTCAGACGGCAGGCAGCCGCAGGGCAAAGCTGACCTTTGAAGCCTATGTGCAGCAGTACTATTTCAAACAGGTGGTGACGGCGGCCAATCTGCGCCTGAAGGTGCTGACGGACGGCATGTTCCATCTGCGCTGCAAGGAGGAAGCCGAGGACCGCGTACATCAAAGCGGCCTCGACCTGGATGTGCATGACAGCAGCACGGGGCAGTGGCGTGATGTATCGACCCTGTCGGGCGGTGAATCCTTCCTGGCCAGTCTGGCGCTGGCCCTGGGGCTTTCCGATGTGGTGCAGGGACAAAGCGGCGCCATCCGCATGGAAGCCATGTTTATTGATGAGGGCTTTGGCACACTGGACGATAACGCGCTGCGCAACTCCCTGCGCGTACTGGATGACCTGGCGGATGGCAAACGTCTGGTGGGCATCATCAGCCATGTGCATGAATTGGAAGAAAAGATCGACAAGCAGATCGTCGTTTCAAAGACGCCCAAAGGCTCGCAGGTGCGTGTTGTTGTATAACATAATTGGTACATATTTTCCTCCATGTACTTGACAGGGCATAGGGGAGAGAGTACAATAGAATGTGGTTTTAGTCCTGTTTTATTCCGTATTGTACCGGAGACAGGATGGAATGAATAAAATGATTCATTTTGCCGATGCTGATCTGAAGACCCTGATCGCGCCCGAAGGCCATGCGTGTGCCTGCGGCCGCACCCACTCCATGGTGATGGATTACGTTTCTATTTGCCCCGGCGCTGTCAAGGAGATCCCCGCCGGCCTGAAGGCCATCGGCGGCACCAAACCCTTTATTGTTTGCGATGAGAATACCAAGGCCGCCGCGTGGCCCTTTGTGGAGCCTGTCCTGGCCGCTGCCGGCATCCAGTACAGCCTGTACTGCTTCCCCGGCGCGCATATCGAGCCCGATGAGCAGGCGATGGGCTCCCTCGCCATGGCGTATGATCCCAGCTGCGACTGCATCATGGGCATCGGCTCCGGCGTCATCAACGACTGCTGCAAGATCATGGCCAAGATTACCGGCCACAAGCAGATGATCGTGGGCACCGCGCCTTCCATGGACGGCTATGCCAGCAACTCCTCCGCCATGATCCGTGACCGCATCAAGGTATCCATTTACGATCCCTCTCCCGCCGCCATCATCTGCGACATCGACATCATCAAGAATGCCCCCATGCGCATGCTGTGGGCCGGTTTCGGCGATATGCTGGCCAAGTACATCGCCATCTGCGAGTGGCGCATCAGCAACCTGGTGACGGGTGAGTACTATTGCGAAAACATTGCTGATCTGATGCGTGCCAGCCTGCGCAAGATCGTTGAGAATGCTCCCCAGCTAAAGACCCGCGACGAAAAGGCTGTGCAGGCCACCGTTGAAGGTCTGGTGCTGAGCGGTGTGGCCATGAGCTATGCCGGCATCTCCCGTCCTGCCAGCGGCTTGGAGCACTACTTCAGCCATCTGTGGGAAATGATGGCGCTGGACCGCGGCAACAGCTATGAGCTGCACGGCATTCAGGTGGGCGTGGGCACGCTGATCACCCTGAAGCTGTATGACAAGATCCGTGAGATGAAGCCCAGCCGTGAGATCGCCGAGAAGTTCATTAATGATTTCTGCGACGAAGAGTGGCAGAAGATGATCCGCCGCATCTTCGGTAAGGCTGCCGAGACCGTCATCATGCAGGAGCACAACCAGTTCCACAAGAATGACAAGACCCGCCATGCCGCCCGTCTGACCAAGATTCTGGAGAACTGGGACGAGATCCTCAAGATCATCGATGAGGAGCTGCCGGACCGTGAGGCCATCGCCGCCATCATGAAGGGTCTGGAGATGCCCATGACGCCCGAAGACATCAACATCAGCTGGGAGGATACCTGCGACGCCTTCATCGGCAGCCGCGACATCCGCGACAAGTATCTGTCCAGCAGCATGCTGTGGGATATGGGTGTGCTGTACACCACCGAGCTGCCTAAGTAAGCGAGGAACATAGGAATGTTGGGGCGACCACGCTTTCAGAGCCTGAAAGCATGGTCGCCCCAAACCCCACCCGAGAAAGGGCAAGGGAATCATTTTTAAGGGGAGAGGCACGCTTTTCGACGCCGAAAAGCATACCTCTCCCCTTTGACCCCTCTTGGAGAAAAGGCAATTCTTTTATACAATAAAACACCTTTGCCCTGATGAAATATCCTTCATCAAAGCAAAGGTGCTTTTTTAGTTATAAATA
>JAKSQG010000157.1 GCA_024404275.1 Clostridia bacterium
AGCCGATCTCCTTGAGTGCCTTCAGCGTACCTTCCAGATCACGCGCTGCTTCCTCACGCGCGGAATACAGCTGATATCCGATTTTCATATCTGTTTATCCGCCGTCGGTTTTTTTCATCATAGCACACAGCATCAGAAAACTCAAGCAAAAGAGGAGCCGCAGCCCCTCTGTTTGCCGATATGCTTACAAACGGAACACCTTCACGCCGGGCAGCACAGCCTCAAAATCGGCCTTGTTCAGCCCGCCGGTTCCGGGGTTCATGGCGCTGGCGGCCGAGACTGCCACAGCATAACGCATGGCTTCTTCCGCGGTCATGCCCTTTTCCGCCGCAACGGCAAAGGCCGCCGTCATGGAATCACCGCATCCCACGGTGTTGAGTGCCTTGATGACCGGCGGCTCGCCGCGGACAACGCCCTCGCTGCACGCCATCATGGCGCCGCGCTTGCCCATGGACACCACCACGCGGTCAATGCCGCCGCGGTGCAGACGCAGGGCTGCCTCCGCCAGCTGTTCATCATTGTTGATATCACAGTCGGTCAGCTGGACGATCTCATCCTCGTTGGGTTTGATGTAATAGGGGTTGGACTTGATGCCCGCCCTCAGGGCGGCTCCACTGGCATCCAACAGCACAGGACGACCTGCCTTGCGTGCGCGTTCGATCAACTCGGCATAGGTATTGGTATCAAGACCGCGGGGCAGACTGCCCGAAATGGTGATGACGCTGCTTTGAGCGCAGAGCTCGTCAAAATCCTGCACAAAAAGGGCTTTCTCTTCGGGAGAGACTGTCAGACCGGGCTCCAGATATTCGGTCTGCGTGCCGGTCAGCGTATCAATGATGTTGATGCAGCAGCGACTTTCCCCCGCCGCCATGGTAAAATGATGCTGAATGCCTTCACGATCCAGTTCAGAGGTGACATACCGACCCAGATTGCCGCCCGCAATGCCGCCGGCGATGACCTTTTCGCCCAGCGCATGGATAACGCGGGCCACATTAAGCCCCTTGCCGCCGGCGGTCGCCGTGCATTCCTTGACACGGTTGACGGCATTCATGCGGCTGTTTTCCACCACATACCGCCTGTCGACCGAAACATTGAGCGTAAATGCCGCGATCATGGTTCTTTTCTCCTTCAGTCCTTATTGACCAGCAGAATGCGACCTTTGACCTCACCGGGGTTCTTGTAGCAGTCAAAGGCTTCCTTGCACTCGGACATGTTGAACACCTTGTGCACCATGCGGCTGTCGCACTTGAGCTTGCCGCTGGACAGGTATTCAGCGCACATGGTCCACGCCTTGCCCGGGAAGGGAGAGGTGTAGCTCATCCAGCTGCCCGTGACGCGCAGCTCGCGGCGATTGATCAGCTCCCACTGGGCGGCGGTAAAGGTAACGCTGCCGGTGGGCGTGCCGATGAAGCACACGTGCGCCTTGTTGGCGGTCACTTCAAAGCAGGTCAGATAGCTGGCGGGAGCGCCGGAAACGCCAAAGACATAGTCAAAGCCAAAGCCGTCGGTCAGCTCCTTGGCTGCTTCCGCCGCAGGCTTTTTGAGGGTGTTGACGCCGTCAAAGCCGGTAATGGCTTTGGCAAGAGCCAGACGATCGTCATCGACATCAAAGAAGATGACCTTGGAAGCACCCATGATCTCCGCCCACTGTGCGGTGAACAGACCGATGGTGCCGGCACCGACCACTGCTACGGCGCCGCCGCCCTTGTAGTCATTGCACTCGATGCCGTGCATGGCAACGCTGGCGGGCTCAATCAGCGCCGCTTCCTCAAAGGAGTATTTATCGGAGAACTTGACCACATTGACAGCGGGCACCACCACATAATCGGCAAAGCCGCCCTGAATGCGGGAACCGATGAAGGTGTAATGCTTGCACAGGGAGAAGTGACCGCGGGCGCAATCGGGGCACTTGAAGCAGGGGATCAAGGATGCGCAGACGACGCGGTCGCCCACCTTGAAGCCTTCCACGCCTTCGGCGATCTCCGCCACCTCGCCGGAAAACTCATGTCCCAGCACGATGGGGAAGAAGTGTGCGGCATTGCCCAGCACACGCGGAATATCGGAGCCGCAGATGCCGCAGGCACGGATGCGAATCTTGATGCAGCCGGGTTTCATTTCCGGCATGGGATAGTCTTCATAACGGAGATCGTTGGACGCGTGAAGAACCGCGGCTTTCATCATTTTCTCGCTCATTTCGGTCATCCTTTCATCATTTCTTGTAATTGTGCATACAGCTGCCGGTATTGGCGGTAGCCGGAATCATATATTTGACGGTTGGCGGGATCGGGCGTATAGGTCTTGCCTGCTTCGGGGAACGCTGCTTCTTCAAAGCTGTGCAGCTCGCCGCAGCCGACCGCCGCCATAATGGCGCAGCCGAGTCCCGTTGCCTCGGGACACACGGTCTCGCAGATGCTTTCCCCTGTGATATCGGCTTTGATCTGCATCCACAGGGCGTTGCGGGAAGCGCCGCCCACCGCGCGCAGGATACCGACAGAGGCACCCGCATCGCGGGCAAAATCGATGTTGTGGCGAAGAGCATATGCCGCGCCCTCCAGTGCGGCACGCGCCATGTGACCGCGTCCTGTTGCAAAGGAAAGGCCGTAGTAAACGCCTTTGGCATCGGGATTCCAGATGGGAGAACGTTCGCCCGCCAGATAGGGCAGGAACAGCACGCCATCGGAGCCCGGGGGCACCTGTGCAGCCAAAGCCGTCAGTTCTTCACCGCGAAGGGCTTTATCGCTGTCGGCAGGCGACATCCAGTCTGTCATCCAACGCATCACGCCGCCGCCGCCCACCGTGCCGCCCTGCAGCAAATAACGTCCGGAAACGATATGACGACTGAGAATGAGTCCGCGCACAGGGCGAAAACGATCATCACAGATGCTCATGCCGCCGGCGCTGC
>JAKSQG010000158.1 GCA_024404275.1 Clostridia bacterium
CCCTTTTTGAAGCCAAAAAGGGCGGTTCCCAAGCCCTCCGCGAAAAAGCAGATTTTTACAGTAATTGCACCCTTGCTTCGATGAAAGTGATCTTCATCAAGGCAAGGGTGTTGTTCAATATGAAAAATACTGCCCTTTCTCGGGTGGGGTTTGGGGCGACCATGCTTTCAGGCTCTGAAAGCGTGGTCGCCCCAATAATTATCGTTATTACTTAATGACGTCCACGCCCATGTACTTGCGCAGGACCTCGGGAACGGTGACGGAGCCGTCGCTGTTCTGGTAGTTTTCCAGCACGGCAGCCACGGTGCGGCCGACGGCAACGCCGGAGCCGTTCAGGGTGTGGCAGAACTGCGGCTTGCCCTTGGCATCCTCACGATAGCGGATGCCGGCACGGCGGGCCTGGAAATCCTCACAGTTGGAGCAGGAGGAGATTTCCACATAGCGGTTGTAGGAGGGCATCCACACCTCGATATCATAGGTCTTGGCGGCGGAGAAGCCCATATCGCCGGTGCTCAGGCACACAACACGGTAGGGCAGACCCAGCAGCTGCAGCACCTTTTCGGCCTCGGCGGTCATGGATTCCAGCTCGTCATAGCTCTGCTCGGGCTTGGTGACCTTGACCATTTCGACCTTGTTGAACTGATGCTGACGGATCAGACCGCGGGTATCGCGGCCGGCGGAACCGGCTTCGGCGCGGAAGCAGGCGCTGTAGGCGCAATGGCGGATGGGCAGGTCCTTGCCATCGAGGATCATATCACGGTACAGGTTGGTGACGGGCACCTCGGCGGTGGGAATCAGGAAGGTATCCTGCTGGTCGGCAGCGCTTTCACCCTGCTTGCCGGTGAACACCTTGTAGGCATCCTCCTCAAACTTGGGCAGCTGACCGGTGCCGGTCATGGTCTCACGGTTGACCATGTAGGGGGGCAGCACCTCGGTGTAGCCGTTCTCGGCATGGGTATCCATGAAGAAGTTGATGACGGAGCGCTCCAGACGGGCACCCAGACCGCGATAGACGGTAAAGCGGGCGCCGCTGATCTTGCCGGCGGCATCCCAATCCAGAATCTTGAGGTCGGTACCGATATCCCAGTGGGCCTTGGGTTCCCACTCAAACTGACGGGGAGTGCCCCAGCGGCGCTGCTCCACGTTTTCGGTGTCGTCCTTGCCGATCGGCACGGTGGCATTGGGATAGTTGGGCAGGCGGAGCAGGAACTGGTTGATGTATTCCTCGATCTCCTTCACCTGCGCGTCGATGGCGTTGATCTGATCGCCCACGGCACGCATTTCATCCATGATGGGCTGTGCGTCGCCGCCCTCGCGCTTGATCTGCGCGATGCGCTTGGATTCCTCGTTGCGGCGGGCCTTCAGGGACTCGGTCTCATTGAGCAGCTGACGGCGCTGCTCTTCCTTTTGCAAAAACTCGGTCAGGTCCACGGTGCTGTTGCGCTTCTGAAGCGCGTCGATCAGCTCCTGCGGATTGGAACGGATGCGGCGAATATCCAGCATGATATTTTTCCTCCTCGATCGTAAAAAAATAAAGCTCCTCCCCGTGTATGGGGACGAACCTTGTCCGCGTTGCCACCCCGATTGCAGTCCCGGTATAACAGGGCTGCCTCTCGTGACGCTGTACAGGGCGCCTCCCCCGCGGCTCATCACCGCGCGCTCCCGGGCGGAAAACCGATCCGCGTGCTGCCTTGCACCATGCGGCAGCTCTCTTCAAAACGCGTAAAAACGGTGCTTCCCGGTCATTGCGTATGGCGGTATTATACCACAAAACCCGCAAATTGCAACAAAAATTTGGCATTCGCGGCGGGATATTGCACGCAGGGGGCTTTTGTGTTATGATAAAGCCCACAACACAGAAACGGAGGTTTTTGACCATGGCTTATATTGACGCCGAGGACGATCAGTTTGCGTATCGCTATGATACCCAGCTGCTGATCGACAGAAGAGATAAGGACCTGGACGAGGACGAGATCAACGATTACATCACCGAGCATTTTGACGGCAACTGCCTGATCGCCGTGGGCGATGAGGAAATGATCAAGATCCACTACCACACCAACGAGCCCTGGAAGCTGCTGGAATACTGCAGCACCGTGGGTGAGATCTACGACATCGTGGTGGAGGATATGATCCGCCAGTCGGACGGCAAGCAGGGCTGATCAATCAGCAGGATATTTACAGCGGCAGCAGAGTCTGCCGCTTTTTTTCAGAGGATGCAGATGAAGAAAAAAACGCTTGTCGGGTGCCTGAGCGCCGTATGCTGCGAAACGCTGTACGGATTGAGCTACCTGTTTACCAAGACGGCGACCGGCTCCGCCGGGGAGCTGCAGCTGCTGGGCTGGCGGTTTGCCGCGGCGCTGCTGTTTTTTACGCTGCTTCGGGCCGGGGGCGTGATCCATATCGACCTGAAGGGCAAGCCGGTTTGGCCCCTGGTGCGCGCTGCCATTTTGTGCCCCGGGGTGTACTTTTTTTGCGAGGTGTACGGCATCAGCCTGAGCACCGCGGCGGAGAGCGGCACCATGCTGGCTTCCATTCCCATGGTGAGCATGCTGCTGTCGGCGGTGATGCTCAAAAAGCGCCCGACGCTGATGCAAAAGGTCGGGGCGCCCATCACGCTGGTGGGCGTGGTGCTGTCCGCGGTATCGGCGGGCATGTCGGTGCGGTTTTCGCCCCTCGGATACCTGCTGCTGATGGGCGGCGTGCTGGTGTATGCCCTCTACAGCGTGTATGTGGCGCGGGCGGAGGGCTACAGCGGGGCGGAGCTGACCTATGCCATGCTGCTGTGCGCCGCCGTGGTGTATGTGCCCGCGGCGATC
>JAKSQG010000159.1 GCA_024404275.1 Clostridia bacterium
TCAACGAGCTGCTGCTGATGATAGGCTATATCATCGTGCCGACAGCCTTCTTTGTACTGGATGCTTTCTTTGGCTTTTCCAGCGGCAGCATCGTGTCGGGTCTGGCGTTTCTGCTGATCTATACGCGCATTGACAACGCGCAGGGGGAGCGCCTGCTGGAAAACAAGGCGCTGCTGGCCCGCAGGGAAGCCGAGATGACCGAAACCAAAATGGAACTGATGATGTCGCAGATCCAGCCGCACTTTTTGTACAACGCGTTGTCCTCCATTGCCTTTCTGTGCACCACAGACCCTGTCGAGGCGGAGCGCGCCACCAACGAGTTTTCCAATTTTCTGCGCGGCAACCTGAAGTTTATCGGCAGCAAACTGCCCGTTCCCTTTGAGATCGAACTGAACCACGTGGAGCAGTACCTGAACATAGAAAAGCGCCGCTTCCCCAACCGGCTGAATATTGTGTATGATATTCAGACCAAGAATTTTGTCATTCCCGCCCTGACATTGCAGACGCTGGTGGAAAACGCCGTGCGCTACAGCGTCAGCGCCAAATATGAGCCCACCACCGTGCGCATCACGGCGGAGGAAACGGCCGGAGAACATGTGGTGCGCATCATTGACGACGGCCCCGGCTTTGACCCGGCTGCCAAACACACGGATGACCGCAGACACATCGGTCTCGACGGCGCCCGTTACCGTCTCAGGGAGATGGTGAACGGTTATCTGGAAATCGACAGTGTGATCGGTCAGGGCACAACTGTGACCATCCACATTCCGAAGGAGGAACAAGTATGAGGATCATTGCCGTAGATGATGAGCAGATGCAGCTGAAGCTGCTGGAAAAAGCCATTTTGAAGGCGGTACCGGACTGTGAACTGACCTGTTTTGATAATTCAGTCAAGGCGCTGGAATGGGCGGGCAAGAACCAGCCCGATGTGATGTTTGCAGATATCCAGATGCCGGTGATGACGGGCATTGAGCTGGCCAAGGCGGTCAAAAAGCTGTATCCCCATACCAACATTGTGTTTGTGACCGGTTATTATGAGGATTACGCGGTAGAGGCCATGGCGCTGCATTTCAGCGGCTACCTGCAAAAGCCCGCTACTGCCGAGGCGGTGGCGCAGGAGATGCAGAATCTGCGCTATCCGCTGCCGGTGAAGCAGCAGCCCCAAAAGCTGAAGGTGCAGTGCTTCGGCAATTTTGAGGTGTATATGGATGGGCGTCCCGTGCACTTTGAACGCCACAAGACCAAGGAGCTGCTGGCCTTCCTGGTAGACCGCCACGGCGCGCAGGTGAACAGCAATGAGATCTGTGCCGTGATCTATGAGGATGACAGCAACGAGGTGAACAACAAGGCGGATCTGCGCAAAAGCTGTGCCGACCTGAAAAAAACACTGCAGAGCGTGGGCATGGGCGAGGTGTTCATCAAGGGCTTCAACACTTATTCGCTGGATGTCAATCTGCTTTTCTGTGATTATTATGACTGGGAAAAGGGCGAGGCTTATGCCGTCCGCGCCTTCCACGGCGAGTACATGAGCCAGTACAGCTGGGCGGAGGATACCCTGGCGGATATTCTCGGCTGATTGTAAGAAAACAGTTTTGAAATCTTTGAATCTTTCTCCTTTTGGTACACTTTTGGTGCGACTGACGGTGTATGATGGATGCGGAAGGGAGGGGAGAGCATGCAGGACCAATTTACGCTGGTTGTGGACAACGTTGCCGAACGGCAGCACAAAGTGGTCGACATCCTGAAGTATCTGAGAAAAAAGCAGCCGGAATTGCCGGAACCCAAAGCTTTTGAGTCGCCGGGCGATGCCATTGCTTTTTCCTCTGCACATGACTGCCCTGTGGTCTTCACCGCGATACCGCTCTCCGGTACCAACAGCTTTGCGATGATTGAACAGATCCGCAGTCAAAACAGCCATACCAACTTTATTTTGCTCGCTTATCAGAAAGAATACATCGTTCAGGCGCTGATGATGAAGCTGCGTCCCAGCGGCTCAATCATGGGCATGCCGGATGTGGAAGCGATCCGCAACGAACTGGACAACCTCTGGTATCCGCTGCCATCGTGAGAAAATTGCTTGATGGAAAAGGCCTTCTGCTGCATAGAGCGTGGCGGAAGGCTGTTTTTAAACAAAAAAAGGAGTATTTATCATGAATCGAGCTGAATTGAAAGTCCGTGCCAAAGGTCTGCTCAAGCCGCAGTTTGTCACCGTGCTGCTGGCGCTGATCGTCTCCCAGCTGTTGATGGGTCTTTTGACTTCTTCTCCGCTGGTCACCCTGACCCGCAAAGTGCCGACCAACATCCATGCTGTGACCCTTACCGTTTCCACAAACCTTTCCACTACTTCCCTGTTGGGGATCATCGCTTCGCTGCTGCTCAGTGGTCCGCTGGCGGTGGGTGCTATGCACATCTGCACCACCATCACCGCCGGTGGAAAGGCGCGGGTGGAGCAGCTGTTTGACGCTTTCAAAACCAATTTTGTTTCCTGCTTCCTGGCCCATCTGATCGGCAACATCATCGTTGCCCTGTACTCCCTGCTGCTGATCATTCCCGGCATCATGAAAGCTTATTCCTACGCCATGGTTTCGTATGTGCTGCGTCAGGAGCCGGAATGCCCGGCGATGGATGCCCTGCACCGCAGCCAGGAGATGATGCACGGTCACCGCATGGAGCTGTTTATGCTGCAGCTGTCCTTCATTGGCTGGTATGCGCTGTGCGTGCTTACACTGGGTCTGGCCCTGATTTGGGTGAGCCCCTACGAGAAAATGACCGAGACCGTGTTCTTTGACAAAATCTACG
>JAKSQG010000016.1 GCA_024404275.1 Clostridia bacterium
GGCCGCATGAAGAACGCCGCCCGCATCGTGATGGAGTTCAATGCTCTGCTGCCCGAGCAGGAAAAGCCCGAGTATACCGAGTGCCGGGAAGGCTTCTATCACCTGTGCGGCGTACAGGGCGATGAAGAAAACGCTATGGCGGTCTACATTCTGCGCGATCATGACGGCGAAAAGCTGGAGATCAAAAAGCAGCTGATGCTCAAAGCCGCCGAATACCTGAACCTCAAGTACGGCGAGGGCACCGTGGCGGTCACGCTGCGTGATTCCTACCGCAACATGAAGGAAGTCATCGTGCAGTATCCCCACGTTATCGCCCGTGCCGAAAACGCCATCCGCAAGAATGGTCTCACTCCCGCTTCCAGCCCCGTACGCGGCGGCACGGACGGCGCCCGTCTCAGCTTCATGGGTCTTCCCTGCCCCAACCTCGGCACCGCCGGCATGTACTGTCATGGCATCCATGAGCTGGCCGTTGTGGAAGATATGGAACGCATGATCGGTATTCTGACCGATATCGTACGTGCCGAAAAGTAAAATCTTTAAGTTGTCTGTTGACATTTATCCCCATATCGTATAATTTATACATACAAGCCTCTCTTTTGAGGGCGGGAACGCTTTTCAATGCCGAAAGCATCCCCGCCCTCCTGTTCTCCACAGAAATACTCAACACTCCATTTTGATATTGGCGAGGTATTTGACCGAATGATCATCTACATTGAAGTCAACATCATCTGTATGTCCATACTGATCATCCTGTTGTTCAGCACGCATAAGCAGCGTTTGACATCGCAAAAGGGACTGTAGTACAACCGCCTGTTGATCTCCACCATTCTGATGTCCATCACCGACCTCATCGCCGGGGTTTTCGCAGGCGCAACCATTCCGGGAGCCCTGCAGATCCTTTGGATCTCCAACATCATCTATCAGGTAACGCCTGTCATGGCCGGCAGTTTCTGGGTCATGTACAGTCTGCGTTCCCTGTACGATTCGGTGCCAAAGTGGATTCCCACGCTGCTTGAAGTCTTATTTGGCTTTTTCTGTGTGTTTGTACTCCTTTCCCCTGTCTGCGGCACTGTTTTCACCCTCGATGAATACAACAACTATCACCGTGGTTCCCTCATTTTTCTGCTTTGGATCTACGATTACACCCTGATGTTCCTTCCCTCCATCATTGCCTTCCTTCGCCGCAAAAAATCAAAAGACTGGAAGCCGATCTTCCTGTTCCTGATCGCACCCGCCATCGGCTGCGTACTGCAGAACATCTTCTACGGTCTGACCACCACTCAGGCGGGTATCACCATTTCCGCATTGGAAATCTATGTGATGCTGCAGGCACATGAAATCTCCGACGAACGCATGAGAAGCCGCCTGATTGATCAGCTCTCCCGTACCGATCAGCTGACCGGTCTGCCCAACCGCCGTGCCTGCGACCTTTTGATTGACCAGATAGATCCGTCCGTGTCACTTGGTGTCGTCTTCTTCGACATGAACGGTCTGAAACATGTCAATGACACCCTTGGTCATGCTTCCGGCGATCAGTTGGTCATCAACTTCGCCAGACTGGCGGACAGTATCGTGCCCACTGAGTGCATCTTCCGTATCAGCGGCGACGAGTTCGTCATCCTGCTGACAGAGATCACCCGTGAAGATTTTGACGTCACCACCGACAAGCTGCGTAACGCTGTCGTCAAGCGCGGAGATATCGCTGCCATGGGCTGCTGTTATGCTGCCGCCGCCGGTGATGTACGCTCCGTAATTCATGATGCCGAGAAGGATATGTACAACGACAAGCGCCGTTACTATCTTGAAACCGGTCACGACCGCCGTCACTGATTTCAAAAAAGGCATGTTAAAACCCCCGGCAAGTGCCGGGGGCTTTTGTTTGTATCCTTACAGGGTCTTGGCTTCGATCTCGCTCTTGAGCTTGGCGATCAGCTCTTCCAGCGTCATCACTTCGGTCGCGTCGGTAGCACGGCTGCGGACCGCCACGGTGTTGGCAGCCACTTCCTTTTCGCCGATGACCAGCATGTAGGGGCAGCGCTCCTCCTGACGGGCGGCACGGATCTTGTAGCCGATCTTTTCGTTGCTGGTATCCAGCTCGGCGCGGATGCCGGCGTCCTTCAAAGCTTCGGTCACCTTGTCGGCATACTCGAGGCTCTTTTCGGAAACAGGCAGCGTCTTGACCTGCACGGGCGCGAGCCACAGCGGGAAGCAGCCCTTGGTCTCCTCGATCATGTAAGCCATGAAGCGGTCCAGAGAGCCCAGAATGGCGCGGTGGATGACCACGGGGGTCTTGGGAGCGCCGTCGGAATCAATGTAGGTCAGCTGGAACTTGGCAGGCAGGCAGAAGTCCAGCTGGCAGGTGGACAGGGTGTACTCGGCACCCACGGCAGGCTGCACGTTCACGTCCAGCTTGGGACCGTAGAAAGCGGCTTCGCCGATCTCTTCGGTGAAGTTGATGCCAAGGTCGGTCAGCACGGTGCGCAGAGCGCTTTCGGCCTTCTCCCACATGGCGTCATCCTGATGATACTTCTTGGTATCCTTGGGGTCACGCAGGCTCAGCACGCAGCGGTAGTTGGTGATATTGAAGTCCTTGTACACATCGCGGATCAGGCCGACAACGGAAGCGACTTCGCTTTCGATCTGATCGGGCGTGACGAACAGGTGGGCGTCGTTCTGGCAGAAGTGACGGCCGCGCTCAATGCCCTTCAGGGTACCGCTGGCTTCAAAGCGGAAGTCATGGGCGATCTCACCGATGCGCAGGGGCAGGTTGCGGTAGCTGCGCGGACGGTTGGCGTAAATGCGCATGTGGTGCGGGCAGTTCATGGGACGCAGCACAAAGGTTTCGCCCTCGACTTCCATGGCGGGGAACATATTGTCCTTGTAATGATCCCAGTGGCCGCTGGTCTTGTACAGATCGACGGTGCCCACGCAGGGGGTCATCACGTGCAGGTAGCCCAGGCGGCGTTCCTTGGCCTTGATGTAGTCCTCCAGCTCCTGCCAGACAGTGTAGCCCTTAGGCAGGAACATGGGCAGGCCGCGGCCGACCAGGTCGTCAGTCATGAACAGCTGCATTTCCTTGCCGATGCGGCGATGATCGCGGGCACGGGCTTCTTCCATCTGCTTTTCCCAGGCAGCCAGGGCATCCTTATCGGCAAAGGCCACGCCGTTGACGCGGGTCAGCATTTTGTTTTCGGCATTGTTCTTCCAGTAGGCACCGGACAGGGTGGTGAGCTTGAAGGCCTTGAGCGCCTTGGTGTAGCACAGATGCGGGCCCACGCACATATCGATGTAATCACCCTGCTGGTAGAAGGTCAGCACGGCATCCTCGGGCAGGTCGGAGATGTGCTCCACCTTGTAATTCTCGCCGCGCTCCTGCATCAGCTTCACGGCTTCTTCACGGCTCAACGCGAAGGGCTTGATGGGCAGGTTCTGCTTGACGATGGCTGCCATTTCCTTTTCGATGGCGGGCAGATCCTCATCGCTGATGGTCTTGTCGCCAAAGTCGATGTCATAATGGAAGCCCTTCTCGGTCGCGGGACCGTAGGCAAAGTGCGCATCGGGATAGAGATGCTTCACCGCCTGCGCCAGAATATGCGCAGCGGTATGACGGATGACGTGCAGTTCCAGCTCTGCCGGGCACTCATCCACATGGCCGTCATTGTAAATGATCTTCATTGCTGTTTTCCTCCTGTTTCAATCGGGTTGGAGGCACCAAAAAAGCGCCCGCCCATGGCACTGCCGGGACGAACGCCTGATCACGGGCATCCGCGGTTCCACCCTGCTTGTTTTTCAACCACTCTTCATGCTGTTTCGGGCATGAGCCGCCCTTTGTCCGGAGGCGGTACCCGCTCTCTGCCGACCGCAACGCGCTTCCAGCCTTGACGCGTCTCTCTGTGCGGGGCAAACGCAGACATGTCCTCCATCATCCAAACGGAACAGATTCAAGTTTACTCTCCCTTGCCCCTTCTGTCAAGCATTTTCAGCCCGCCATGCCGCAAATTCCTTTGCAAAAGCAGGCGCTTTTGGCTGTAACGAAAGGCTTGCAAAAGCCTCGTATCCGTGTTATAATTCAGAATGTGTGCGAATGCATAAATTAGGCGTACGGCGGCAACAGATCCGCCGCCGCAGGAGGGTTCTGACATGAGTTACACCGTTGAAAAGATTGCAAGCAATAAAATCAAGATCTCCTTTACGGAGAGCGCCGAAGCCTTTGAGGAGGCCATGAAAAAGGCCTACCTGAAGATCCGCGGCCGTATCAATGTGCCCGGCTGGCGCAAGGGCAAGGCTCCCCGCAAGATGATTGAAAATATGTACGGCGAAGCCGTCTTCTATGATGACGCCTTCGAAATTATCGCCCAGCCCGCCTATGACGAGGCCATCAAGAACGACAACCTGCAGCCCGTCGATCGTCCCCAGGTGGACATCAAGCAGATCGAATCCGGCAAGGAACTGCAGTTCGACATCGAAGTCTTTGTCAAGCCCGATGTGACCCTGGGCCAGTACAAGGGCGTCGAAGCCGAAAAGAAGATTGAAAAGATCACCGATGAAGCCATCAACGCCCGCATCGACCGCGATGTGGAAAAGGCTTCCACCACCGAAGATGTGGAAGGCCGTGCTGTTGAAAACGGCGACATCGTCAACCTCGACTATGCCGGTTCCGTGGACGGCGTTGCCTTTGAGGGCGGCACCGCTCAGAGCCAGACCCTGACCATCGGCTCCAACATGTTCATCCCCGGCTTTGAAGAGCAGATGGTGGGCATGAACATCGGCGAAGAGAAGGACCTGAACGTTACCTTCCCCGAGCAGTATCACGCCGAAAACCTGGCCGGCAAGGCTGCCGTGTTCCATGTCAAGGTCAACGGCATTCAGGTCAAGGTCAAGCCCGAGCTGAACGATGACTTTGCCGCCGACGTTTCCGAATTCGAGACCTTCGAAGCCTACAAGGCCAACATCGTTTCCGAGCTGGAAAAGAATGCCGCCGACCGCGCTGAGGGCGCTCTGGAAGATGCCCTGCTGCAGAAGGTCGTCGACGCCGCCGATTGCGACATTCCCGATGCCATGGTGGATGACGAAGCCATGAACATGCAGCGCGAAATGGAAATGCGTATGGCCTATCAGGGCATCCGCTACGAAGATTACCTGCAGTACATGGGTCAGACCGCCGAGCAGGTGCTGAACGACATGAAGCCCGAAGCCAAGAACCGCGTCAAGACCAACCTGGTGCTGGAAGCCGTTGCCAAGGCCGAAGCCCTGGAAGTCTCCGATGAGGATCTGGAAGCCACCTACGCCGATCAGGCCAAGCGCATGGGTCAGGAAGTCGAAGCCTTCAAGGCCAACCTCACCGATGGTCAGAAAGACTATCTGAAGGAAACCGCCATGATCAAGAAGACCATCGACCTGATCAAGGACAACGCCGTCATCACCGAAAAGGAAGCTGAATAAGCTCCATCACAGGTCAAATTCGACAAGCGCGGGTATAATATCCGCGCTTGTCTTGGTAAAAGGCACTATAAGGAGGTGCAACATGAGCATTTTGGTTCCCAATGTCGTGGAACGCAGCAGCAATGGCGAACGCGTTTACGATCTGTATTCCCGTCTTCTGAAAGACCGCATTATCTTCCTGACCGATGAAATCACCGATCAGACCGCCAACATTGTCATCGCCCAGATGCTGTTCCTGGAGATGGATAATCCCGGCGCCGATATTTCGCTGTACATCAACAGCCCCGGCGGCTCCGTTACCGCGGGCATGGCCATTTACGACACCATGAACTACATCAAGTGCGATGTGCGCACCGTTTGTGTGGGTCTGGCTGCCTCCATGGGAGCCTTCCTGCTGATGAGCGGCACCAAGGGCAAACGCCTTGCCCTGCCCAACAGCGAGGTCATGATCCATCAGCCGCTGGGCGGCGCCAGCGGTCAGGCCACCGATGTGGAAATCCGTGCCAAATGGCTGCTGCGCACCAAGGATAAAATGATGCGCATGATGAGCGAAATGACCGGCAAGACCGAGGAACAGGTGCGTGCCGACTGTGAGCGCGACTATTTCATGACCGCCGAGGAAGCGCTGGAATACGGCATCATCGACGAGATCTATACCCCCCGCAAGTAATCTTTCCGAGGTACACTATGTCCAGAGATGATTTTTCCTCCCGCAAGCTTCACCGCTGCAGCTTCTGCGGCAAAACGCAGGATCAGGTGCAGCGGCTGATTGCCGGCCCCGGCGCGTTCATCTGCGATGAGTGCGTGCGTCTGTGCAGCGAGATCGTCAACGATGACGCCGCTGCCCAGATGTCTGCCGCTCCCGCCTCCAACATGGAAATTCCGCTGCCCGCCGAAATGAAGCAGGTGCTGGATGACTATGTGATCGGGCAGGAAGAGGCCAAGCGTGCGCTGTGCGTTGCGGTGTACAACCACTACAAGCGCATCAACGCCGTCTCGAAGGCCGGCGATGTGGAGCTGCAGAAGTCCAACATTCTGATGATCGGTCCCACGGGCTGCGGCAAGACCTATCTGGCGCAGTCTTTGGCCCGCATCCTCAAGGTACCCTTTGCCATTGCCGATGCCACTGCCCTGACCGAAGCCGGCTATGTCGGTGAGGACGTTGAAAACATCCTCCTGCGCCTCATTCAGGCCGCGGACGGCGATATCCGTGCCGCGCAGCGCGGCATCATCTATATCGATGAGATCGATAAGATCGCCCGCAAAGGCGAAAACGTATCCATCACCCGCGATGTCAGCGGCGAAGGCGTGCAGCAGGCACTGCTCAAGATTCTGGAAGGCACTGTGGCCAACGTGCCCCCGCAGGGCGGCCGCAAGCACCCCCAGCAGGAGTTTTTGCAGATTGACACCACCAACATCCTGTTCATTTGCGGCGGTGCCTTTGATGGCCTTGCCCCCATCATTCAGCAGCGTGTCGGTGCCCGCAGTCTGGGCTTCGGTGCCAAACTGACGGATGATACCAACGGCAGCGAGACCGGTGCTGTGCTCAGCCAGGTGCGTCCCGAGGACCTGATGAAGTTCGGTCTGATTCCCGAGTTCATCGGCCGTCTGCCCGTGACCGTCACCCTGAATCCGCTGGATGAAAAAGCGCTGGTGCGCATCCTGACCGAGCCCAAGAACGCGCTGGTACGCCAGTATCAGCGTCTGCTCGATATGGACCATGTGCAGCTCAGCTTTGATGAAGATGCCCTCACCGCCATTGCCCATGTAGCCATGCAGCAGAAGAGCGGTGCCCGCGGTCTGCGTGCCATCATCGAAAAAGCGCTGCTCAACACCATGTTCGACCTGCCTTCCCAGAAGGATGTGCTCGAATGCCGTATCACCCGCGAGGTAATCAACGATGGTGCAGCGCCCACCCTGACCCGCGGAGAGCGTACCCTGCCGGTCAAGCGCACCCGCAAGGCCCTGCCCAAGAAGGCTGCCGAATCCGATGCCATCTGACAAACGGTTGGGACGCTATGACTCCCCTTTGGGGCTCATGGTGCTGGAAGAAACAAACGGTGCGCTTTCCGGCGCATGGTTTGAAGGACAGCGGTATTTTACGCCGCCCGAGGATTTTTTGTTCTGCACATCACCGCTTCTGCAACAGGCATTTCAGTGGCTGGATGTTTATTTTGATGGGCATGACCCGGGCGAATGCCCACCGCTGTGTCCCGAGGGTTCACCCTTCCGCCGGCTCATCTGGAATGAGCTGCGGCTGATTCCCTACGGAAAGGTCACTACCTATGGTCTCCTGGCAGCAAAAGCCGCACAGCAGCTGGGGAAGCCGCGTATGTCAGCACAGGCGGTTGGCGGCGCCGTCGGGCATAATCCACTGTCGGTTTTCATTCCCTGTCATCGTGTCATCGGCACCGATGGCTCCCTGACCGGCTATGCCGGCGGTTTGGAAAAGAAAACAGCGCTGCTGCAGCTGGAAAAAGCCGACCTTACCCGGCTGTATATTCCCTGACAAAAGCAAAACCTTGCACAATGAAAGTGCAAGGTTTTTTCTTACTCTTTTTCAGCGGATATTTCCCAGCTCGTGATTCTTCTTCAGCATCGCATCCGCCAGTTCAAACAGCTTTTCCGAACCCAACTTGGTTTGGGTATGCCGGCCGTACACCTGCTCCAGCGTTACATTGTGCTGGCGCCAGTCGCCGCCGTTGTTGGAGTCATTGAGCATCAGCGGCTGCATGTTATCCATGGCGTGGGCATAGCGGGATTCGGGCGTTTTTGCCTCTTCGAACTCATCAAAAAGAGCCGTCAGCTCCGCCTGCTGATCGGGCGGCAGAATGGCAAAAATACGCTGCTTGGCCGCCTCCTCACGTGCCTTCTGCGATTTCTGCGCTTCGAGATCATAGGCATAGGTATCGCCCGCGTCGATCTCAACGATATCATGGATCAGGCACATGATCATGACCCGTGCAATGTCCACCGGCTCGTTGGCGTATTCCTTGAGCAGGTACGCCATGATGGCCATGTGCCAGGCGTGCTCAGCGTCATTTTCCCTGCGTCCGCCGCCCGAAAGATGCGTTTGACGCAGGATATTTTTTTCTTTATCGATCTCCAGTGAAAACGCCATCTGGCGCTCAAGCCTTTCGTCCATTTTCTTATCCCTTTCAGTTCATTTTTTATCAGATTATAGCATTTTTATTTCAATTCCGCAATATTATGCAATATTTGATGCGAAAGATGCTTTGACAGGATTATCGAAAACTGATATAATATTTTCGGAAAAACCCAAATATTTCCTTTACAAAGCTGAAAGGGGCATTGATTTTGCGTCCTGTCGATCGCGTTTATCAGTCCTTGTACCAGAAAATCATGAATGGTGAGTATTCACCGGCTGAAACATTGATTGAGACCAATCTGGTCAATGAATATAACGTCAGTCACAACACCGTCAAAAAAGCCTTGCTGATGCTGCTCAGTGAAGGTCTTATCGACATGGAACCCAACAAGAGTGCCCGCGTCACATCCTGCACTGCCAAGGATGTGCTGGATACCATCGATCTTGGGTTGCTGCTGCTGCCTTACAACGTCCGGTTGACGGTACCCGTGATCAATGATACAGTGCTGATGAAGCTGAGAAACGCTCTCGAAGAGATGGAAAACCTGTACCGCCGTCAGGATTACCCCAGCTACGGCAGTGCCGCCCTGCGGTATCTGATGCCCCTTTACGCAGCTTGTCCGAACCGCATCTCCAGTGAAATCGCCGTCAAGCTGATGGGACGTATCTCACGCTATTATGCGCGGCTGCTGTCGCTTTCCGCCTGCATGGAACGGATACTCCACAATTACCGTACCATCCTGACCGCGTTGGAGCATCGTGATGCCGAAGCCGCTGCCGAGGCTGTGACCGCCGGCATCATGGCTTTCAAGGAAGATTTTCTGCGCAGTCAAAGCATTATACTGTAACATCTGCATACAAAAAGCGGGAAGCTGCCTTCCCGCTTTTTTGATTGTCAGTTCAGACGAATACCGTACATATACGCGTTGTTTTTGGAGCAGGTACCGATGACCAGCATGTCATTGTACACAGCCGGGCTGCCCTGAATTTCGCCACCCAGGTTCAGCGCATCACACATGGCACCCGTACTGCCATCCATCATATACAAAATGCCATCCTGACCGCCCTGAATGACCCAAGCCCTGCCCTCGGCGTTATAAACAGCCACAGGACTGGACACGCAATTGCAGTCCAGCACATTTTCCCATACAAGCTCGCCCGTCTGCTTGTTGAGCGCGATGATGCGGGATTTTTTGCCGCCATCCGTCATATTGACGGTGAAGATCACCAGATCTTCGATCGTCTGATCGCCCACCAGCGGACTGGCTTTGAGACCGGAAAGCTGATCGGCATCATAGTTGCAGGTGACCGTATAGGTCCAGTTAGTCTCACCCGTCAGGGCATTCATGCCGCGAAGAGTGGCCAGCTTTTTACTCTTGGTACGGGCGTACACGGTGTTGCCGGTAAACAGCGACACACTGCCGTTCTCGTCCGTATCAAGGGCGATGGCAGCATCCACATTATCGCCGACATCCGCCGCCCACACAGCCGACATGGTATCGGTATCGATGCACTGCAGAATACCATAGGTATCCGCCGTGTACAGGTATTTGCCGTACATGGCCAGACTGGTCTCGATACCGGTCTTGTTTTCGGCTTCACTGCCCGATTTTGTCTTGAGCACTACAGAATCGGGGTTCAGGGTCAGACGCGCCGTATCCAGCAGATTGCCCGCCCCGTCCCGGAAGGTGAAGGTCGGGTTCAGCGCAATGGTGTAGATGAGGCCGTTCTCACCGCCGACCATCATGGTGTGGGTCTCGCGATCGATCAGCGCGCTGCCGTCAAAAGCACCGTTATTGACGTACTGGCTCTGTGTGGAGGAGGAACGGCCGCTGACAAACAGCAGCTCCTTGCCATCCAGCAGGCTGTACACATGGAAACCGATGGGGCCCGTACTCTTGGGCAGCTTGGAAATGGCCTGACCTACCGTCAGCAGCGGATAGCCATAGGGATCGACGCTGACAGAGGATTTGATGGGATAACCCAACTTGATGGGATCACGCGTGGGCTGGCCGTCATTGAGATCGAGGAAGTAGATATTGCCGTCCTGTGCGCCGAAAATAACTTCCTTCAGGGCCGGTACCGTGCGCTTGGCATCATAGATGTTCATCCATTTTTCGCGGGCTGTTTGCGCCCACTTGATGATGGCGGGCTGCCCCGTACAGCCCACGCCATACAGGGTGCCGTTGTCCGAGGTCTTGAGGCTGCCCAGCTCGTACTTCCACTCCACACTCAGCTTGGCCAACGCCATCTCCGCCGTGCCGGATACGGCATTCTGGCGGAAATTGCTGCCGCGGAAGGCAAACACACCGCAGCCCAGATAACCCTCGTTGATGTAAGCGGAAGGCTCACGCAGCACGATGGATTCCTTGCGGGTATAATTCTTGGTGGATTTACCGTTCTGATAGACTGTACCTGTGATTTTCAGTTTTTTGGGCATTGTGCTGTCCACCGCGGCAGCCTCCTGCAAAGGCAAGGGCGTAGCTGTCGGCACTGCCGTGGGAACAGCCGTGGGAACAGCCGTCGGCTCGGCAGTCGGTACTGCCGTAGGAGCAGCGGTCGGTTCAGTTGTCGGCACCGCTGTCGGCTCCTGTGCCTTGCCCGCGGCAGCCTCAATGACACCGCCGCCGATCAGCTGAAGACCCTCTGCCGGCAGATAACCGACCTTGCCATCCAGCGTATAGATGCGGCACCACAGTGTGCCGTTCACCGCAACGGTGTCCTCTGTTTCCAGCTGCAGAAGCGTATTGGCAGCGACCTGAAAAACAACGTCTCCGCCAGCCGCTTCCGACCGCATCTCCGCTGCCTGTGTGGTCAGGGCACTGCGTCTTTCCGCTTGTGCCACGCCGCAGCAGATCAACAGGATCAGCAGAAGGGTTAAGGCTTTTTTCATACTTGTTGTTCCTTTCCTTTACTGGGCAAACCGCAGCTGCAGCACATAAAAGTAACTGGACAGCCGGTTCATGGCAAGAAGCAGGTCCTCCCGTTCCTCGGGGTAGGCATGAATGGCCGCCAGCTCTGCCTCTCTTGTCAAGGCACGCAGACGGTTCATCTGCAGGGAAAGTCTTCCGTTGCTGACCGAAGGCTGAATGTGCCCGGCAAATCCCATCTTTTCGGGATTGTGTGACAGCTTCTGCACATTTTCGGCGTTCATGCCGCCAAGCGTCCAGGCGGTAAGCGGCTTACCGGTCACACCGGAGCTCATCACCTGACGAAGCAGATTGACAGCATCCAGCAGCAGCCCCTGGTATTCCGTCGGACTGTCGCACATGGCCAGCAGGATCTCGCTCTCCAATGTATCCACCTTGCCGCGGAACACAATGCGCGCGTCGGTTTTTTCCACGCGGAGCTCCGCGTTCAGGTCTGTCAGATGTTCCATACACCCTCCGGATGTTCCAGCTCATAGCGGCCGGAACGCAGTATTTCAAGCAGTTTCTGATTGTCGCGGATCCGTTCTTCCGTCAGGATGCCGCCGTTTGTATTGCCATCGGCATGATGCAGGTCACTGCCGCTGGTCATCAGCAAGCCGTGTTTTTTTGCCCAGATATACGCCAGATAATCGTGGCTGTCATGACCCGCATTGCCATTGAAGGCTTCCACGCCGTCCAGCAGGTTGTTTTGCATGATGAGCGTCTGATAACGGAAGGGATGCGCCTGCACCAGCAGCAATCCTGCCTCACGGACGGCGTCGCTGAGCTGCTTCAGGGTAAAATGCAGCATTTCCCCCGTCTTCAGCAGCCAATCTTCCGTCACGCCATACACCAGATAATCGTTGGAAAGATACTTTTCCCGTGATTCGCTCAGGTTGATCTCACAGCCCAGCAGCACATCAAAATCATCCCCGGCTGCTTCCTTCAAAGCGTTATAACCGCTCATGAAGTGATGCACCTTTTCTTCCCAACTGGCATCCTCCATCTGATAGAAGGTCCACAGGTTGATATGGTTGGTGGAGACCATGCCATGATAGCCCGCAGCCTTCAGCACCGCTACTTCTTCCGCGGGTGTGATATCCGCACAGTGGCTGACACCCTTGGAGTGGGTGTGCATTTCCAGCTTATACATTTTATTTACCTTCCTTTACACGGCTTTCGCACAGCCTACCTGCCGCAGTAACAGAGACCGTCTGCAGGTCGCAGGGCAGCATGACAAAGCGGAAAGAGCGTTTTTCCTTCAGATACAGGCAGAAGCGTTCCGCGGCGGCAGGACCGCAGGAGGCGGTACCGAGACCGCCCATTGCACCATCGATGAGCAGCGTCACATTTTTGGAACGGATGATCTCATCATCGTGCGCCGCGGCTTCCAGCATTTCGGGCGTGTAATCGTGAGCGCTGAAGCTGAAGCGGTCGCCTGCGATCACCAGCGCCGCACCGCGGCTGTCCGCCACCGCCAGATAGCGGGTATCCTCGTGAGCGCCGTTTTCCTGCGGATACACATAAGGCTCATGGGTGTCTTCCACCCGCGCCTCGTACAGACCAAGGAGAGCGGCTTCCTTTTTATCGGGATAACTCTCGGTCTTTCCACGTCCCAGCCATACCAGGCGGCGCGCTTCGGGGTTCAGTTCGGCACGCATGCCGAGACGCGGCAGCACGCAGTTGATGGCTTTCAGCGGTTCATACACTGCCTCCAGTGACAGAACGCCATCCGCCGTCACACACCAGTGCTGAACAAAGCGCACCACAGGCGGCATGATCTTTTGCGCGTATACACAGCTGACCGTAATGACGGCACAGCCGTTTTCCAGTGCGCCATCCAGCTTTTCGCCGCGGGCCATCAAACGATCCAACCCCAGCTTACGCCATTCCTCCACCGCGCAATAGCCATGATGACCGCGGTCATTATCGGTAGGAGCACGCCACAGGTTCATCTTCAGAGGCGATTTCAGCAGGCTGACACCGTTCAGCGCTGCTTTTTCAAGACCCTCGCGGCCAAACACATACTCAAAGCTGCCGCCGCGCACCATGACCTTATCCGCTGTCCGCTCCACGGTCAGCGTCGTCTTCGGCAATACCGGCAGAGGTTGTTTCTCGCCCAGCTGCAGTTCAAACTGCTCGTGGGCGACCACCCAGCCGGCCGGAGCCCATGCAGCGTCTTCCTTCAGGCTGAACACGATATTCAGCACCGACCCTTCGGGATAGCATCCCAGCTCCAGCTTGCGGCGCTGTGTGCGTCCTGCGGCTGCGGTCAGGGCAATTTCGCCGCGCTTCAGCACTTTTCCCTCGGCTTCCACCGTATAGGTGCCACGGTAAATGCTGAGCGGCAGAAAATCAAGGCAGTTGCGGAAACTGACCAGACCCTGTGCTTCATCCAGCAGCTTTGCACGCACGGGACGGATCACATGCTTGTACTCCATCAAGCCGGTATGCGGCGTACGGTCGGGATAGGTCAGGGCATCGACGCAGAAGTTGCCGTCATGCGGCCACTCGCCAAAGTCACCGCCGTAGGCATAGGCTTTTTTGCCGTTGCGTTCCACCTCAAGACCATGATCCGCCCATTCCCAGATGCAGCCGCCCATGAATTCCTTATGGGCGTAATACAGCTGTTGATAATCCTCCAGCAGACCCGGACCCTGCCCCATGGCATGCGCATATTCGCACTGGAAGAAGGGCTTCTTTAACGGCTTTTGGGCCAGTTCCCGCATCCAATCAGGGCTGGCATACATGCGGGACAGCACATCGGCAGTAATGGCTTCCTGATCCCGCTCATAATGAATGGGACGGGAAGCATCCAGCGCACGCATGGCGGCTGCCATTTCCACATGGCAGAATCCGTAGCCGGACTCATTTCCCAGCGACCACATGATAATTGACGGGTGGTTGCGGTCGCGCTGTACCATGCGCACACCGCGATCCACAAACTGACGGCTCCAGCGGGGCTGTTCCGCCAGCCAGTTGTAGTTTTCAAACTTGACCACGCCATGGCACTCAATATCCGCTTCATCCACCACGTACAGACCGTACTCATCGCACAGTTCCAGAAAACGCGGATCGTTGGGATAATGGCTGGTACGCACGGTATTGATATTGTGCTGCTTCATCAGGATGATATCCTTCAGCATCTCATTGACCGGCGTATAATAGCCCAGTGCCGGGTGGGTATCGTGGCGGTTAACGCCCTTCAGCTTGACAGGACGACCGTTGACCTTGAACACGGCATCCACGATCTCGATGCGGTCAAAACCGGTCCTGACAGCTTCCGCCTGACCGTTGATCTCCGCCAGCACGGTATACAGATTCGGTGTTTCCGCCGTCCACAGGTCGGCATCTTCCACTTCCCCGCGCACGATGGCCACATCATCCTGCACAGCGGCTTCGGCAGTAAACACCGTATTGCCTTCGCGCAGCAGCGTAAAGCGCACCTTTTCGGCACCGCGGACAAAAGCCCGCAATTCGAATACGCCCGTCCTGTAATCATCCTTCAGCGTGGTATCGGCTTCCAGATTCATGATGGCATCATCCGGCAGGGCAATCAGCGAAACATCACGGAAGATGCCCGCCAGACGCCACATATCCTGATCTTCCAGATAGGTGCCGTCCGACCACTGCAGCACCACCACCTTCAGGCGGTTTTCGCCCTGATTGACAGCATCGGTGATGTCAAACTCCGCCGGCATATGCGGACCCTTGGAGAAACCGACCAGTTCGTCATTGACATAGGCGTAATAGCAGCTGCTGACACCGTCAAAGCGCAGCAGCACCTGACGATCCTCAAAGCATTCGGGAATGATAAAGCTTCTTTCGTAAACGCCCACCGGGGTATCATCGGGCACATAGGGCGGGTCAAAGGGAATGGGATAGGCGACATTGGTATACTGCGGAGCACCAAAGCCTTGCAGCTGCCATACACCGGGCACACGGATGGTACCGCGTACGCCTTCGCCCTTGTTTCCGCTCAGCTCTTCCACATCGTGATAGGAAGCATAATAAGTAAAATCCCATTGTCCGTTCAATGTGACAAAGAACGGACACAGCGCCCTTTCACCGCGAAGCGCACTCTCGCGGTCGGCATAGGGCACCAGGGTAGTTCTCATCGGCAAACGGTACAGCTGCGTGCAGTCAAGATCCATAAACTCGGTTCTCATCACGGCCATCCCCCGAAATCATGAGTTCGCGCTAAAAGCGCAGTATAATTATATGTTTTTTGCCTGCGTCTGTCAAGAAAACGCCTGATTCGGCAGGCAATTCCAAAGTGTTCGGCATATAAAAACAGCGCGGAGAAAGCTCTCCGCACTGTTTGTTATTGTACTTAGTTGCCGAGGTCTTCGACGACCAGCTCACGAACCGCGTTGGGATCGGGCTTGTGGTCGCGCTTCTGGAAGAAGGCGGTGGCCACCTGCGGGAAGAGGGCGTAGCTCAGCACATCCTCTTCGCACTTGGCGATGCCTTCGGTCTCCTTGCGCAGCTCGGGCAGCATGGGCTTGATGAGGTCCGCAGGACGGCAGGCGATGACTTCGTCATTGCCAATGGCCTTCTTGCGCACTTCCTCGTTGACGGGAGCGGGCAGACGGCCATACTCGCCGCGCAGGATACCCTTGGACTCCTTGGAGACCATCTTGTAGCGCTCGCCGCTCAGCACGTTCAGCACCGCCTGGGTACCGACGATCTGGCTGGAGGGCGTTACCAGGGGAGGATAACCGAAGTCCTTGCGGACACGCGGCACCTCGGCCAGCACGTCATAGTACTTGTCCGCGGCGTTTGCCTGCTTCAGCTGGTTGAGCAGGTTGCTCAGCATGCCGCCGGGCACCTGATAGACCAGGGTCTTGGCATCGGTGTTGAGCACCTTGGGATCGAGGATACCATCGGCACGCAGCTTGTCAGCCACCTTGCGGAAATGCACAGCGGCATCCAGCAGCTTGCTCATATCCAGACCGGTATCATACTCGGTGCCCTGCAGAGTAGCCACCAGGGATTCGGTACAGGGATTGGAGGTACCGCCGGACAGAGGAGACAGCGCGGTATCCACGATATCCACGCCGGCCTGAATGGCCATCAGATAGGTCATAGCGCCGGTACCAGTGGTGTCGTGCGTGTGCAGATGGATCGGCACCTTCACGTTGGCCTTGAGCTTCTTGACCAGGGAGTAGGCGTCATAGGGCAGCAGCAGGTTGGCCATGTCCTTGATGCAGATGGTATCAGCGCCCATCTGCTCCAGCTCGATGGCCAGCTTGACGAAGTACTCTTCGTTGTGCACGGGGCTGGAGGTGTAGCTGAAAGCAGCTTCCACCAGACCGCCGGCCTTCTTGACGGCCTTCATAGCGCACTCAAGGTTGCGGGTATCGTTCAAGGCGTCAAAGATGCGGACGACGCTGATGCCGTTTTCAACGGACTTCTGGCAGAATTCTTCCACCACGTCATCGGCATAGTGCTTGTAGCCCAGCAGGTTCTGACCGCGCAGCAGCATCTGCAGCTTGGTGTTGGGCATGTGCTTCTTCAGCTCACGCAGACGCACCCAGGGATCTTCATCCAGGAAGCGCATGCAGCTGTCAAAGGTGGCACCGCCCCAGCACTCCAGGGACCAGTAGCCGATGCTGTCCAGCAGTTCGCAGGCGGGCAGCATATCCTCCAGGCGCATACGGGTTGCAGCCTGAGACTGGTGAGCATCGCGCAGGATGGTATCGGTAATATTGATCTTTGCCATTTTTCAGTCCCCCTTAGGCCATGCCGAAGAGCGCCAGCATAACGCCGGCAGCGATGGCGGAGCCGATAACGCCGGCCACGTTGGGGCCCATGGCGTGCATCAGCAGGAAGTTGCCGGGATTGGCCTTCTGGCCTTCCTTCTGGGAAACACGGGCCGCCATAGGCACGGCGGAAACGCCGGCAGAGCCGATGAGCGGATTGATCTTTTCCTTCAGGAAGAGGTTCATGAACTTGGCCAGCAGCACGCCGCCCGCAGAACCGCAGCCGAAGGCGAAGATACCCATGGCCATGATCTTGATGGTGTTCAGGCTCAGGAAGGTGTTGGCGGTGGCGGTAGCGCCGACGCAAACGCCCAGGAAGATGGTGACGGTGTTCATCAGGCCGTTCTGGGCGGTCTTGTCCAGACGGTCGGCAACGCCGGTCACGTGCAGCAGGTTACCCAGCATCAGGCAGCCGATAAGGGGAGCCGCGGAGGGAACCAGCATGGCCACGAAGGTGGTCACCACGAAGGGGAAGATGATCTTCTCGGTCTTGGACACCTTGCGCAGGGGCTTCATGACGATCTGACGTTCCTTTTCGGTGGTCAGGGCGCGCATGATGGGCGGCTGGATGACGGGAACCAGCGCCATGTAGCTGTATGCAGCCACGGCGATGGGACCCAGCAGCTGGGGAGCGAGGCGAATGGCGGTATAGATGGCGGTAGGACCGTCCGCGCCGCCGATGATGCCGATGGCACCCGCTTCAGCGCCGGTGAAGCCCAGCACCTTGGACAGGATGAAGACGATGAAGATACCGATCTGAGCAGCAGCGCCCAGCAGCAGGGTCTTCGGGTTGGCCAGCAGGGGCTCGAAGTCCGTGCCGGCGCCAACGCCGATGAAGATCAGGCAGGGATAGATACCCAGCTTGACGCCCAGGTAGAGGTAGTCCAGCAGACCGCCGCCGGCCTTGAGCATATCCCAGTGCACATGGCCGCCCGCGAAGAATTCCTCGTGGAACATGCCGGCACCGGGCAGGTTGGTCAGCAGCATACCGAAAGAGATGGGCAGCAGCAGGAGCGGCTCAAACTTTTTGACGATAGCCAGATACGCCAGCACAAAGGCGATGGCAATCATGGCGATCATCTTCCAGTCAGCAGCCAGCAGGGCAAAACCCGTTTGGCTCCAGAAGTTGGAAATTGTTTCTAACATAGCTGAACCTCCGCCTTACGCGATGGTCAGAAGCACAGCGCCGCTGGCCACCTGCTGGCCCTTGGTGACCTGAACGGCACCAACGGTACCGTCGCAGGGAGCCATGATCTCGTTTTCCATCTTCATGGCCTCGAGGACCGCCAGCACATCGCCCTTCTTGACGGCCTTGCCGGGGGTGACGTTGACGCTCAGGATGGTGCCGGGCATGGGAGCGGTAATGCTCTGGCCGCCGGCAGGAGCGGCAGCGGGGGCGGGAGCAGCAGCCTTGGGGGCGGCAGCGGGAGCGGGAGCGGCGGCAGCAGCGCCTTCCAGAACTTCCAGGGTGATATCGTAGGCAGTGCCGTTTACGGTTACACGATACTTTTTCATTTTTGACGTCCTCCTCGGGTGTTACGCCCGTTTAATACTGTGGATGCGGATGTACTTGATATCGGTGCCCAGTTCCTCAGCCAGAGCGGCGGAAACAGCGGCGACCAGTTCACTGCGGTTGGGAATGGCCTCGGTCACAGGGGCAGCGGCGACCGCCTTGGGCGCCTCTTCCTTGGGGGCAACGCGCTTCATGATGGAGCCCAGCAGACTGATCAGAACGATCAGGCAGACCAGACCAACAAACACGATGCCGATGCCCATGACGCATACCATCCAAATGGCAGGTTCCGCAGCAGCCGTTTCAATAACGGGTTCCACGACCTGTTCAACCTGGTTGATCACTTCTTCAGCAATGGCAATACTCATGTTTTACCTCTCGGTTTCTCAGGCCTTGGGGCCGGCGGCAACCAGCGCCTTGCCGGCTTCATTGCCCTCGTACTTGGCGAAGTTCTTGACAAAGCGGGCAGCCAGGTCGGCAGCCTTCTCTTCCCAGACAGCCTTGTCGGCATAGGTATCGCGGGGATCCAGAATGGCGGGGTTGACGCCGGGCAGCTCGGTGGGAACTTCCAGGTCAAACACGGGGATCTTCTTGGTGGGGGCGTTCAGGATATCGCCGTTCAGGATGGCGTCGATGATGCCGCGGGTATCCTTGATGGAGATGCGCTTGCCGGTGCCGTTCCAGCCGGTGTTGACCAGATAGGCCTTGGCGCCGCTCTGAGCCATCTTCTTGACCAGCTCCTCAGCGTACTTGGTGGGATGCAGCTCCAGGAAGGCCTGGCCGAAGCAAGCGGAGAAGGTGGGAGTGGGCTCGGTGATGCCGCGCTCGGTGCCGGCCAGCTTGGCGGTGAAGCCGGACAGGAAGTAGTACT
>JAKSQG010000160.1 GCA_024404275.1 Clostridia bacterium
TCCTTGACCAGGCGGCTGATACCATCGCCTTCGGAACCGATCACCAGCGCGCAGGGACCCTCGAAGGAAACACCGCGGAAGGATTCGCCGTCTGCCGCAGCCGCATACAGCCAGATGCCGTGGTTCTTGAGCTTTTTGATCTCATTGGTCAGGTTGGTCACACGGGCTACCTTGATGTGTTCCACACCGCCGGCAGAGGCTTTTACCGCTGCGGGAGTCAGGCCGACAGCACGGCGTTCGGGAACGATGACGCCATGGGCTCCCACCGCCGCCGCGGTACGGATGACCGCACCCAGGTTATGCGGATCGGTCACGCCGTCCAGAATGATCAGGAAGGGATCCTCGCCTTTTTCCTCAGCCAGCTCCAGCATCTCATCCACCTGAGCGTACTGATAGGCGGAAGCAAACGCGATCATGCCTTGATGATTCTTGGCGATTTCATCCAGACGGGTACGTTCGACCATCTGGACAGGAACTTTCTGTTCACGCGCCATGGCCACGATTTCACGCGCAGTGCCGGAAAGGTCACCCTTGGCCACCATCAGCTTTTCGATATCGTGACCGCTCTTGAGCGCTTCACGGATGGGATTGCGGCCGGTGAGGATATTGTTCTCCACGGGCTCTTCCACAGGCGCAAACACTTCGACTTCACGACGGGGCGCGGGAGCGGGCTTACGGAACTCCGTTCTGTCGCCGGCAGGGCGGAAAGAGCGATGCTCATTGCCGTTGCCGAATGCCTTTCTGTCGCCGCGGCTCTGCTCGCCGTAGGGCTTGCGGGTCATGTGTTCGCCGTAGCCGTTCTTCTTTTCACCATAAGAACCAAAGCTGCCCTTGCGTTCTCCGTAGCTGCGGCTTTCGCCGAAGCTGCTCTTTTTATCGCCGAACTTGCCGGCACCGCGATAGCCGCCGCGCTCATCTTTATGATAACCGTCCATGCGGTCGTTGCCGCGGAAGCTCTTGCGGGCGCCGCGATATTCACGTCCCTCATCGGGCTTGTCCGCGTCCGCACGAAGATGCTCGCTGCGGGTCATATGCTTCTTTTTGTAATCATCAAAATACGCCATTTCATGCCTCTGTTTCTTTGTTTGCGCAGTCGTACAGGTACGCTGCACGGTTCATATTGCCGGTCAGATAAAGATATCCAAGCAGTGCTTCATAAGCGGTTGCCTGCATGTACTCTTCCCGGGATGCGGCTTTGGGGACAGTGTGTCCCGGATGGGCATTGCGTGCCCGTTTCACCAGCTGTAGTTCCTCTTCCTCCAGCAGCGGCATGATTTTTGCCAGCTGCAGGGCTTGCGCGCGGGCATTGACGATGCTGGCAGCCTTCGAATGCATCAACTGCACACGGCTGTCCGTCTGCATCAACCGGGTGCGCGTCAGCAGATCACAGATCGTATCTCCCATGAATGCCAGCTGCAGGGCGGAAAGCATCCGCGCCTGTTCCGTTGTCATCAGGGGGGGATTCTTTTCCATTATCATCAGCGCTGTGCCGTCTTGCTGTAGGCGGAGGGGCTCATGCCGACAATGTTCTTGAAGGTCTTGGAAAAATGATAGGGATCGCTCATGCCCACATCAATACCGGCCTGACGCACTGTGCTGCCATTCTGAAGCAATGTTTTGGCACGCTCCATTTTGCAGAACAGCTGATAGCTCTGGGGCGGCATGCCGATTTCGGACACAAAACGCTTGCGGAACGTTTCCACCGGCATACGGCTGATGGCCGCCATCTCCGCCAGGGAGAAGCTGTCACGGTACTGGTTCTTGCGCATGGCGTCCACCACGCGGGCGATCTCATAGGAGAGCACAGCATCCATGGCCACAGGCTGACCGGAGTGGGAAGCCAGCATGGCCCACAGCAGCTGCTGCAGCTGGGCGCTGGGACCTTCCTCGGTGCTTGCCAGACGCACACTTGCCTGTACGATATGACGTGCCAGATTCAGCTGCGAAGGCAGCGTTCCCTGCTTCATGGCACGATGCGGCAGGGCGCTCAAACGCTGCATGAACATGCTGCTGAGGGAGCCGTCCACCATGATCCACAGGATGCGGGCTTCCTGCACGTTTTCGATCACGATGCTCTCATTATCCGGGGGCACCATGCAGCAATCACCGCTCTTGAGCAGGAATGTATTCTTATCCGCCGTCAGCTGAAGGGAGCCGCTCTCCATAGCCAGCCAAAGCCAGTGTCCTGCCGCTTTGAGCATAAAGGAACCGCCCGGCAGCATCGCAGAACCCGCCGCGTCGATCCACACGCCGCTCATACGGGCCAGTTCATCGGGAGTATGCACCGCTTCCACCAGCAAAGGCTGGTTTTCTTCATTTTCTTCTCTGGGAATGATCAGAATCGATTGACTCATTGTTTTCTCCTTCGGGATGCATTTTATACACCATGTATATCTTACATCCCAGATTATCAATTGTCAATAATGGAATTATTCATCCATTGCAAAAATCTCTCTCATTTTTACATTGTACATTATGGTAAAGCTTTACATATTTCACAAAACGTGATATAGTCTGAAAGAATTCTTTCAATGCAATATATTTTGAAATTCAACCCTTCCGCATCATATCATTTTGTTATGGCAAACGCACCCGTTCAATCAAGCCGAATCTCTATTAGAATCATGTGAAATGGAGAGGAACATGACGATACTCATCGACGCGGATGCCTGCCCTGTCACCAAAATTGCAGAAGACATTGCCCGTCAGCATGGCATTCCCTGCATACTGTTATGCGATACCAATCATGTGCTGTGGTCAAATTACAGTCAGGTACGCACCATTGGAG
>JAKSQG010000161.1 GCA_024404275.1 Clostridia bacterium
TATCCGTTTGAAGGAGGAAAAAAGAATGATCGCGTTTGTGCTGTGGGCCGCGGCGGGCGGCTTTCTCATGGTGCTTGGCGTGCATGCGCTGCTTTCGTCAAAGCCTGCCGCCTTCTGGGCGAATACCGAACCCCCGAAAATCAAAAACATCAAAGGCTATAACCGGGCGGTGGGAAGGCTGTTCATAGCCTACGGCGCCGTTTTTATCCTGCTGGGTCTGCCGCTGGCCCTGGGGCAGAACAAGGCGCTGATTCTTTTGTCTGTTCTCGGCGTCATGCTGGAGACCATCGCCGCGATGGCGGTCTATTCCATCCGCATCACAGGCAAATACAAAAGTGAATAATGTCTTCTCATTCTTCAGGACCGGATGAACATTATGCCGTCAAAGCCGGATAAATTTCCGTTGAATGTTCGTGTTTTGCATTGACAATCGAGAATAATTATGTTATTCTTTCCACTGTTCGGAAATTTTCCGAACAATACACATTTTTCAATAATATGGAGGACTACCGTCATGCGTAAGTTTCTGACCCTGCTGTTGGTCATCGCCATGCTGCTGTCCATGGTCGGCTCCGCCGCCGTGGCTGAGGGCGAATATGCCGATGTGATCAACATCGCCGATAACGATCAGGGCGCTTCCTACGACCTGCACAAGGATACTTCCGTCAACGTGCGCAACATGCTGCGCGGCACCGTTTTTGAACAGCTGGTGACCCTGAAGGCCAACGGCGAGATCGGCGAAGAGCTGTGCGAAAGCTACACCGTCAACGCCGACAGCACCGAATACACCTTCGTCCTGCGTCAGGGCGTCAAGTTCCACAACGGCAAGGAAATGACCTCCGCCGATGTGTGCGCTTCCCTGAACCGCTGGCTGGATTGCTTCTCCACCGCCAAGAAGATGGTGGGCGATGCCCGTTTCGAGGCTGCTGACGCCTACACCGTGACCATCAAGATGGAAAAGTCCGCCATCCTGCTGCTGGATATGCTGGCCGGTGCCGCTCAGGCTGCCGTCATCTATCCTGAAGAGTCCATCGCCGCCGTCAACCCCGATACCGGCTTCATCCCCGTGGAAGCCTTCATCGGTACCGGCCCCTACATGTTCACCGAGTGGGCTGTCGACCAGTACATCCGTCTGGACCGCTTCGATGACTACGCTCCCTACGGCGATCCCGATGCCGCCATCGACGGCCTGTGGGGCTACAAGCACGCTTACACCAAGACCCTGATGTACTGGATCGTCAAGGATGCCGCCACCCGCTTCAACGGCCTGATGAGCGGCGAGTACGATTTCGTCATCAAGCTGACCGACGATTATCTGGATGCCGTTTCCTACAACGATGAATACACCTGCTACTCCCAGCAGACCGGCCAGATCACCCTGGTGTGGAACAAGCGCAACACCGACAAGTACCTGCGTCTGGCTTTCCAGGCTGTGGCCAACGCCGATGACCTGAACACCGTCAACTACGGCACCCTGTACGATCTGGATCCCTGCTTCATGGAAGACGGCCAGCCCAGCTGGTACACCGACGCCGGTAAGGAATACTTCTGCCAGAACAACGTCGAACTGGCCAAGGAACTGCTGGCCCAGTCCGATTGGGATGTTTCCAAGCCTCTGCGCATCCTGGTCTCCAAGGGCGGCCATGCCGAGGATATGCTGGAAGTGCTCAAGCAGGAAGTGGCTCCTCTGGGCATCACCATCGAGCTGACCATCACCGACCGTTCCACCCTGACCCAGCTGCGCGGCGAAGATACCAAGTACGAAGCCTTCTTCACCACCTTCTCCTCTGTGGCTGTTCCCTCCCTGCGCAGCTACCTGGGCGCCACCTGGGCCGGCTGGTCTGAGGATGCCAAGCTGCAGGATATGATGTCTGCCATGACCGGCGCCGCTACCCGTGAGGAAGCCTACCAGATCTGGTGCGACATTCAGGAGTACTGCTACAGCGATTACTGCCCCATCCTGATGATGGGTCACTTCCATCAGGCTGCCGCCTGCAGCGCCAAGCTGACCGGCTACAACGTGTTCCTGACCACCAACTTCTGGAACGCTCAGCTGGCCAAGTAATTCACCCAAGCATACGCGGGGACAGCTTTGCAAGGCCGTCCCCGCTTTTTTTCTACCACGTACCGGAGGATCATTGAATGAAAAAATATGTGATCAAACGGCTGCTCTCCCTGATCCCGACCATCTTTATCGTGTCGGTGGTCATCTTCATGCTGGTGCATCTGACCCCGGGTGACCCCGCCGCCATGATGCTCGGTGAGGATGCGACCCCGGAGGACATTGCCGCGCTGCACACCAAGCTGGGTCTGGATGACCCATTGCTGATGCAGTACGGCCGTTGGATCGTCCACTGCCTGCAGGGCAATTTCGGCATCTCCACCGCGGTCGCGGGACGGCCGGTCAGCGAACTGATCTCCTCCCATTTCAAGCCGACCATCTGTCTGGCCATCTATTCGCAGCTGATCACCATCCTCATCGCCATCCCCTTCGGCGTCATCGCCGCCCGCAAGCGCGGCACGCTGACCGATGGCATTTTGTCGGTCTTTTCGGCGCTGGGCATCTCGCTGCCCAGCTTCATGATGGGTCTGGGGCTGGTGCTGCTGCTGGCAGTCAACTACCGGTTGCTGCCCGCCGCAGGCTATAAGGATATCAGCAACGGCTTCCTGCCCTTCCTGCGGTACATGACCATGCCCGCGCTGGCGCTGGGCTTTATCCATTCCGCCTACATGATGCGCATGACCAAAGCCTCCATGCTGGAGGTGCTGGGCAGCGATTACATCCG
>JAKSQG010000162.1 GCA_024404275.1 Clostridia bacterium
CTCATGATCAAAAATGACAAGACAAGATAGACCCGCGCCGGCGCCTTCATCACGCTGGACCGCTTCCCCAGCTTTGTCAACGACGGCCGCACCTACCACTACGCCATCCGCACCGATGGCGGCACGCTCATCCACTCGGTGGGCACGGATATCCGTTCCAACAAGTGGGATTATACCATTGAGTTGCCGCTGCTGGGGCATAAGGCTTCGCACGGCTGCGTGCGTGTGAACCCCAACGTACAGGAAGATGGTCTCAACATGTACTGGCTGTGGACGCACATCCCCTACGGCGTCAAGGTGCTCATCATCGATGACCCCGAAGCCCGGGAGCAGCGGTTCGTTGAATTAGCCGACAGCAGTCTCAGCTTCCTGCCGCTGACCTACGGCTCCAAGGATTCCCATGTCAAAAACCTGCAGAACCTGCTCAAAGACCTTGATCTCCTCAAGGGCAAGCCTGACGGCGTGTACGGCGCCCTCACCCGTGATGCGGTGATGACCTTCCAGCAGAAGGAAGGTCTGCCCTGCACCGGCGTCTGCGATACCGAGACCTGGCTGCTCATCAAAAAACGCTGTTCCGCGCTGTAATAACGGAGGATAAAACCATGAAATCGATCCGTGATATCTACAAAACAGGCGCAGGTCCCTCCAGCTCCCACACGATGGGACCGCAGGCGGCAGCCCGCCTTTTTCGTGAGGAACACCCCGAGGCGGATGCCTTCAAGGTACTTCTGTACGGCTCGCTTTCCAAAACGGGCCGTGGGCACGGCACCGACCGCATCCTTCAGACTACGTTTGCACCGCTGCCTGCCGAGGTGGTTTTCTGCACCGAAGACCCCTCCGATATGAAGCACCCCAACACGCTTGACCTCATTGCCCTGCAAAACGGCACCGAGACCGGTCGCCTTCGCGTGATGAGCATCGGCGGCGGCGATATCCTCATCGAGGGGCGTGACACCGCCCGCAGCGGTGAGGAGGTCTACCCCGAAAACTCTTTTGCCGAAATCAAACAGTTTTGCGAGTGCCGCTACATCGACCTGACCGAATACATTGAGGTCTGCGAGGGCGAGGACATCTGGCAGTACCTGCACGGCGTGTGGGAAACGATGAAGTCCGCCGTCCGCACCGGTCTTGAAAAGGAAGGCATCCTGCCCGGCGGGCTCAAAATTCAGCGTAAGGCAAAGCTGCTCTATAATCAAAAGCTGGCCACCCAGCACGCCGAGGTACTGGAATGCCAGATGGTCAGCGCGTACGCCTATGCCGTCAGTGAGCAGAACGCCGATAACGGCATCATCGTCACCGCCCCCACATGCGGCGCCTGCGGCGTGGTGCCCGCGGTATTGTATTACCTGCAGCAGAAGAAGGGCATCCCCGATGACAAGATCGTCCGCGCCCTGGGCGTGGCGGGATTGTTCGGCGAGCTGGCCAAGAAGAACGCCTCCGTCAGCGGCGCCGAGTGCGGCTGTCAGGCGGAGATCGGTGTCGCCTGTTCCATGGCTGCCGCTGCCGCGGGCAACCTGTTCGGCTACTCCATCGATCAGATCGAATACGCTGCCGAGATCGCGCTCGAGCATCATCTGGGGCTCACGTGCGACCCCATCTGCGGTCTGGTTCAGATTCCCTGCATCGAGCGGAACGCCGTTGCCGCCATGCGTGCCCTCAACTCCGTCAACCTGGCGTACTTCCTTTCCGGCACGCGCCGCATCAGCTATGATATGGTGCTGCGCTCCATGTATCAAACGGGTCTTGACCTCAACAAACGCTACCGTGAGACCGCCGAGGGCGGTCTGGCGGCGGCGTATCTGCGCAAGGGTAAATCATTATAACAGGAGGCTGTTATGGCAAAGCATGTCATCGTCATCTCTGAAGACGCAATGGTGTATGAGGATTGGCAAACGCTCAGAACGCTGCCCAACTTTTCCTCCATCTGGAACAAATGCGCCATGGTGGAGCGCGTACGCTCCGTGTACCCCACCATCACCTACCCCAACCATGTCGCCATGAGCACGGGCTGCCGCTGCGGCAAGCACGGCATCCTCAACAACGAAAAGCTGAAGCTTGGCGTGCTCAACTCCGAATGGGAGTTCTGGCATGAAGCGGTCAAGGTCCGCGACATCTTTGACGCCGTACACGGCGCTGGCATGACCACGGGCGCCGTCATCTGGCCCGTCACGCTGCACCACCCGTCCATCGACTATCTGGTCAACTGGCCCAGCACAAAGGAGCCCTACAACGAAAAACTGCTGCTGGAAAGCGGCGTATCACCCGATACCATCCGCACCATTTTCCGCCCCAACCGTCATTTTCTGACGGAGCTGAACCGCAGCCACCCCAATCTGGAAAACTTTGAGTTTGCCTGCGCCGCCGATATCATCCGCAAATTCAAGCCCAACCTGCTGATGGTGCACCCCGCCAACATCGACGCGGCGCGTCACCACACGGGCGTGTATTCCGACGCCGTGACGGCGGAGCTGTACAACATCGATCTGTGGCTCGGGTGGATACTCAAAGCCGTGCGCGAAGCCGGCATCGAGGACGATACCGACATCTTTGTCGTCAGCGACCACGGACAGATTAACATCACCCGCTCCATCGCCCTCAACGCCGTGCTGGCGGAGCGCGGGCTCATCGATGTGGATGAGAATGGCAACATCAGGGATTACATCGCCATCAGCAAGTCCAGCGGCGCTTCTGCTCAAATTTTCCTGAAGGATAAGAACAGCAACGCCGACTACGACAAAACGTATGCCGTTTTGAAACAGCTGCTGGAGGAAGGCATCT
>JAKSQG010000163.1 GCA_024404275.1 Clostridia bacterium
TCCAAGTTCCCGGGCTATGACAACAGCAACATGCCCAAGGTGAAGGAGATCTTTGAAAAGCAGCTGGAAAAGTGCCGGACGCCCTATTTCGATTTCTATCTGTTCCACAATGTATATGAGGGCAACATTGACGACTATCTGAACCCCAAATTCGGCATCCTCAACTACCTGCTGGAGCAGAAAAAGAACGGCCGCATCAAGCACCTGGGCTTCTCTGCCCACGGCAGCGTTGCCGTCATCAGGCGTTTCCTTGCCGCCTATGGCGAACACATGGAATTCTGCCAGCTGCAGGTCAACTACATGGACTGGCATTTTCAGGAGTCCGAAGCCAAGGTGAAGCTGATGCAGGAAGCCGGCATTCCCGTGTGGATCATGGAGCCTCTTCGCGGCGGCAAGCTGGCCAAGGCCTCTGCCGAAAAGGAAGCGGCTCTGCGTGCCATGCGCCCCGATGAAACGATTCCGGCCTGGGCTTTCCGCTTCCTGCAGAGCATTCCCGGCGTCACGATGGTGCTGTCCGGCATGAGCAATATGGAGCAGCTCAAGGCCAATATCGATACCTGGGCGGTGGATGCCCCGCTGACCGAAACGGAGTTCAACACGCTGGTCGCCCTCGCCGATGAGGAGACCAAACGCGGCGGTCTTCCCTGCACCGCCTGCCACTACTGCACCACCCATTGCCCCATGGAGCTGCCCATCCCCGAACTGATCGCCCTGTACAACGAACACAAGATCACCGGCGGCGGCTTCATTGCCCCGATGGCGGTGGGCAGCATGCCCGCCAATAAACGCCCCGCAAACTGCATCGGCTGCCGCAGCTGTGAGCAGGTCTGCCCGCAGCAGATCAGGATCTCCGAAATGATGAAGGACTTCACCGCCATGATCGGAATGTAAGGAACCTCACAATGAAAAAACTGCTTCTTTTTCTCATCCTGATGCTGCTGGTCACCGCTTCCGCCTGTGCGGAAAGCCGGATCCTGGTGGCGTGCTTTTCCGTCACCGGCAACACGGCGCCCATCGCGAAGCTCGCCGCAGAGGTGCTGAACGCCGATTATTACGTGATCGTTCCAAAAACGCCTTATACGGATGCGGACATTCAGTATTCCAACAACTCCTGCCGCGCCAACCGGGAGCAGCGGGACAATGCCTGCCGTCCGGCAATTGCCGGCGAAGCCCTCGATATGAGCGGTTATGACACCGTACTGATCGCCTATCCGATCTGGTGGGGAGAAGAACCCCGCATCATCGACACATTCATGGAGACCTATAACCTTTCCGGCAAAGCGCTGGCCACCTTCTGCACCTCCGGCGGCAGCGGCATCGGCACCGCCGAACGGCATCTCCGGGCGCTTGCACCGGATAGCTCCTGGTTGGGGGCAAAACGCTTTCAGGTCGGTGCGGACCGGAGCACCGTCCAATCCTGGCTGAACAGCATCGGTATTGAGCCCGATGAACCGAAGGAGGAAGCCGCCATGATGAAACTTGAAATCGGCAGCGCCGTGCTGTATGCCGGGTTTGCCGATACCGACGCTGCCCGTGAACTGCAGACCAGGCTGACCGAAGGCAGCGTCACCATCGATGTAAGCAATTACGGCGGCTGGGAAAAAGTCGGTGACTTGCCCTGGGCGCTGCCCGCCGATGATGAGCAGATAACGGCTCAGCCCGGAGACATCATGCTGTATGCAGGCCATTCCATGGTGTTGTTCTACGGCAATAACAGCTGGGCTTATACCCGTTTGGGGCATATCGTCAGCTTTGATGCAAACGAACTGCGCGGGGTACTGGGCGGAAATGAGCGCCGGCTGACCCTGTCTTTGGCAGAATGATTTGACAGAAGGCAAAAACGGATTCATAATAATGGCAATCACCGTGAGCATCTGTTCAACCGGAAAAGCCTTTATCAGAGGCCGCTGATCCGTTTGCGGAAATGTCCTGCTTACAGAACCGGTTCGCGGATAGAAAGGGGAATCTGATGGATCAGAAAAAGGTGTTTGCCATGAGTGTGGCAAAAGTTTATTCCGCGCTTGTGGCAAAGGCGGAACGCAAAGGAAGAACCCGGGAAGAAGTGGATGCCGTGTGCTCCTGGCTGACCGGTTACACCGCCGAACAGATCGCCGAACAGATCGCCCGGGATGTTTCCTATGAGACCTTCTTCAACGAAGCGCCGCAGATGAACGCCCATTGTCATCTGATCACCGGCAGCATCTGCGGGGTCAGGGTGGAAAGCATCGAAGATCCCCTGATGCAAAAGATCCGCTGGCTGGATAAGCTTGTCGATGAGCTGGCCAAAGGACGCCCGATGGAAAAGATCCTGCGCAGCGGGCTCAACGCGGACATCTGCTGAGCTTGCGTGTTCTTTCGCTCATCAGATGAAAATAAATATGATGGAGCCTGTCATGAGCAAAGTAAAACTGACGATCACAAAAAGCAGATGCAGATGCGGATATGTAAAGCAAGGAGATACTTTCATTGTAGACGACTTATGTCCGCCGCTCTGCCATGAATTATGGAATGCCATTTATCCGTCTGTCTTTGCCCTGAAAAACGGAGCGATCCTTGATTACGGAACTGACAAAGCAAAGTGTTTTGATGCCATGTGCCCCGATGAATGTCGGGTTCATGTTCACGGAGAAGCAATGGAAGAATCATGATTCCGCTGCCCCGCCCCTGTTCAGCCGTATCCCTCCTGATCGCACGGTCATAAATACCGTTCAGCATTCCGCGGAAATCCACCGCGGCATGCTTTTTTTATGTGCTGCGTGTGATTTTTCAAA
>JAKSQG010000164.1 GCA_024404275.1 Clostridia bacterium
GACCGGTTGTGGATCTCCTCCATGACGGATGAGGCCATCCGCGAAGGATTTGACAGCATCCGCCCCGACAGCGACTATGAAGGGCTGCGGCAGAGTGCCGTATGCCGCTCGGAAGCGGACTGGCTGGTGGGCATGAACGCCAGCCGTGCTTTCACGCTGCGCTACAACGTGCTGCTGTCGGTGGGGCGTGTACAGACGCCCACGCTGGCTATTCTGGTCAAGCGCCGCCGCGAAATTGATGATTTCAAGCCGGTGGAGTATTATACCGTGACCGCCGACTTTGGCGACTATACCGGTCAGTGGATCGATGAAAAAGCAGCGGAAGAAAAGACCGCCAACCGCATCGCAAAAAAAGAAACGGCAGATGCCCTTGCACAAAAGGTGAAGGGACGACCCGCCAGAGTGCGCTCCGTCACCCGCGAAGAAAAAAAAGAGCTGCCGCCGCAGCTGTATGACCTGACCAGCCTGCAGCGGGACGCCAACCGGCTGCTGGGCTTCACAGCGGATAAAACGCTGAAGGTAGCTCAGAGCCTGTACGAAAAGTACAAGCTGCTCACCTATCCGCGTACGGACAGCCGCTACCTGCCCATGGACATGGTGCCCAAGCTCTATCAGACGCTCAAGGTACTGCCTGAGCCCTACAAAAGTCTGGAGAGCGGCATGGAACGCAAGGAAGACGGCAAGCTGTGGATCACCAAGCGTGTGTTTGACAACAGCAAGGTCTCCGACCACCATGCGCTGCTGCCCACCCCCAAGACGCCCCAGCTGGATAAGCTGCCCGCCGATGAGCGCGCCATCTATGACCTGGTCACCCGCCGTTTGCTGGCGGCGTTCTATCCCGCCTATCTGTATGATGCCGTGCGTGTCATCACCGATGTGGAAAACGAAGTCTTCCGTTCCAACGGTCGTACCGTCAAGCAGGAGGGCTTCAAAGCCCTGTATAAGGAAGACGACAGCAAGAAGAAGACCCGGAAGAAAGCAGACGCGGAAGAAAACGATCTAACCGCATTGCCCGACCTGAAGGAGGGCGACAGCCGCACCGTCAAAAAGGCGGAGGTGCAGAAGAGCGCCACCAAACCGCCCGCACCGCACACGGATGCCAGCCTGCTTTCCGCCATGGAGCATGCAGGACGCGAAATTGAAGATGAAGCGCTGCGGGAATCCATGAAGGGTGCGGGACTGGGCACCCCTGCCACCCGTGCCGCTATCATTGAGCGGCTGCTGCAGGTGGGATACGCCCAGCGCAAGGGGCGTGCCATCAACGCCACGGATAAGGGCATGCAGCTGATCGATGCCGCTCCGCAGGAGATCGCCTCCCCCGAGCTGACCGGGCGTTGGGAATTGGCCCTCGACGAAATTGCCAAGGGGCAGAGAGAAACACCGCGCTTTATGGAAGGTATCCGCCGCATGAGCGCTTTTCTGGTGGAATATGCCCGTGACAAAGCGCCCGATGTAGCATTTCCCGAAGAGGAACGCCGCGGAAAAGGCGGCAAGCGCACCGCTTCCGCCGCAAAGAAGGTGGATGGTCTGGTCTGCCCCCTGTGCGGCAAGCCAGTGCAGGAGACCGAACGTGCCTTTGGCTGCAGCGGCTGGAAGGGCGGCTGCCACTTTACCTTGTGGAAGGACTGCCTGTCCCGTGCCGGCGGTCCTGCGCTGAATGAAAAGATCGTAACGCTGCTGTTGAAAGACGGCACGGTACGCGGCAGTACGGGCACGCTCGCTCTCAGGGACAACACGCTCACCTTCACCCACAGCGGCGCCGCAGAGCCTGCAGCAACCGTCAGCATCATTTACGAAAGGAAAAAATAATCACCGTTCCTTCCCCGATTTTCAATGAATCGGGGAAGTTTTTTATGAAGAAAAACCCGCCGGACAGCTTTTTTGCTCTCTTCGGCGGGTTTGTTTGATTGGATATGACAGTCTGTCAGTTGGCATACTTTTTCAGCAGCGTATCGTATTCACCCTTGAAATACCAGAGATGACCGTTTGACGTCTCACTGACGATGCTCAAACCGAGATGCTGAAGGATGCCCTGGGCTTTTATGTTTTCCTTGCGGGTGAATGCATCAACATGTTTTGTCCGGGGCGGTATCACGGTCATCAGATAGCGATACAGGTCGGTGAACAAGCCGCTGCCCTGATATTCCTTTCTGAACTGGATCTCATCCATTCTGAAGGTCGACTCGTGTACGCAATACTGGAAGAAACCGCAGCATTTGTTTTTACAGAAGATCAGAATGACGCTGCGCTTTCCGTTTCGCCAGACAGGCACCACACAATCCGACCATTCCTGAAAATCCCTTTCATAAGTATTTCCCGTAGGAGCGATCTCGCTCATGTTGTCGTACAGAATGGCAAACATCTCATCAACAAATACCGGGATATCTTCTTTTTTCATCTGTCTGAATTCATAATACATCTTCTTTGCTCCGCTTTCATCCATGCTGTTGTTTTCGCAGCATCAGCAGCGCCGCCATCAGTATCACAGGAAAAACACAGCCGACGGTCAT